>NZ_JBBOCA010000003.1 GCF_038002225.1 Paenibacillus sp. FSL R7-0204 | reverse complement strand
TTGATATGATCCCCCTATAGTAGACAGAAAAAAGCAAGCCGATTATTCTGTCTACTATGGAGGGGATTTTTTATGGGTGAAATGAGGAAAACGTACGATGAGAAGTTTAAGAAAAAGACAGTAGACCTCTACCTCAAAAAGGGGTTGGGATATAAAAGTGTAGCACTTGAAATGGGGATTAACGATTCCTTGGTTCGCCGATGGGTGAAGCACTTTAAGGTAGAGGGATTAAAGGGTCTTGAAGAAAAAAGAGGGAAGGCGAAAGGACCCGGAATGGGCAGACCCCGAACACGTCCCGAAGATCCAGAGACCAAGATCAAGCGCCTTGAGGCGGAAAATGAAATGCTAAAAAAGCTCTTACAGATGTGAAAGGAGGAATGGACGCTGTCCCAAGCAGCAAAAAGTTTACAGTGATTAAGGAAATGCTTCATAAGAAATACAACCTTACCCTGCTGTGCAACCTGGCTGGGGTATCTAGGAGTGGCTTTTACAAGTGGTTGAATCGACAAACGTTCGTTTCACTGAAGCAACGCGAAGACGAAGCCTTGAAGCTTAAAATCGTCGAATGCTTTGAGAAGCTAAAAGGTATTTATGGATACCGCAGGGTGAAGGTTTGGCTAAAGCGTACCTACGCCATCCACGTGAATCACAAGCGTGTACAGCGACTCATGGGCGAACTAGGACTTCAAGCAGTCATTCGGAGGAAAAGGCCTTATTACGGCAAGAAAGAGGCTTACGTCATCTCTGACAACCATCTGAATAGAGAGTGTACAGCAGACCAGCCGAACCAAAAGTGGGTTACGGATATCACTTATCTAATCTTCAACGGGCAAAGGCTGTATTTGTCTGCGATTAAAGATCTGTTTAACAATGAAATTGTAGCGTACCAGATTAGCCCTAAGAATGATTTAAAACTGGTATTTGATACGGTCAAAAAGGCGAGAAAACGGCGTGATACTGAAGGGGTTCTTTTGCACAGCGACCAAGGATTTCAGTATACTAGCCGCCAATACAGCAGCCTACTGAAGCGATACGGTATAAAGGCCAGTATGTCCCGAAAGGGAAACTGCTGGGACAATGCCTGTATGGAGAACTTCTTTGGTCATTTTAAAGCCGAGTGTTTCTACCTCCACTCCTTCCACTCTGCTAAGCAGGTGAAGCATGCTGTGCAGCAATACATCCATTTTTACAACCATGCACGTTTCCAAACGAA
>NZ_JBBOCA010000002.1 GCF_038002225.1 Paenibacillus sp. FSL R7-0204 | reverse complement strand
GTATTCCAGTGTCCTTTTTTTAACCCTTCACCTCTTTCTTAAACATCCCCATAAGCATAGGGACCTGGAGATCGATATAATCATAAATTCCTACTTCTTCTTTGTTGACATGACTCCGGTGCAAGCGGCCGGCATGGATTTTTCAGGAAAAGGTGTCGTTTCGCCCTTCTCCTCTGTATGTCCCAGGAGAGCTCTTAGCCGGCTGATCTCCAGCTCAAGTTCCTTGATATATGCCAGCGCAGCCTTATATTTGTCCTCGATATTGTCCATTGATAGGTCCTCGTGTTTTCTTTATAGTATACCTTGAAAGCTATTAAAGAATAAAGCAGCCTCCCTTTAGTGTATAATAAAGCAAATTGAAGTCCTATCCCTGTCCCTGGATCGGAACGGACAGGAGACTGAGGAGGAATCGTTGTGGCCAGCATCAGACAGAGAATTGTCCCGCATCTATGGTATGACAAGGAGGCGGCAGAAGCCGCCCGCTTTTACGCTGCTGTGTTTCCGGATTCCAAGGTTACGAGTGTGAACACGATTCATGATACGCCCTCCGGCGATGCGGGTCAGGTCTCTTTTGAGGTCTGGGGGCAGCCGTTTATGGCGATCAGCGGAGGTCCTTATTTCAAGCTGAATCCGTCGGTGTCTTTCTTTGTGAATTTTGATCCCTCACGGGAAAAGGATGCAGCAGAGAGATTAGATGAGGTGTGGAATAAGTTAGCGAAAGGCGGCACCGCTCTGATGCCGCTCGGCAAGTATCCGTTCAGTGAGCGGTACGGCTGGATTCAGGATAAGTTCGGAGTGTCCTGGCAGCTGATTCTAACGAACCCGGCAGGGGAAGAGCGGCCTGCGATTATTCCTTCCTTGTTGTTCGTGGGGGATCAGTGCGGGAAGGCCGAGGAGGCGATGTCCTTCTACTTATCCGTATTCAAGGATTCGCGGCAAGGTCTTCTTACCCGCTACCCGGCAGGCTCAGCGCCGGATCAGGAAGGAACGGTTATGTTCGCGGACTTCATGCTGGAGAATCTGTGGTTCACGGTAATGGACAGTGCGCATAATCATCAGTTCAGCTTCAATGAAGCGGTCTCCTTCATGGTATCCTGCGATTCTCAGGAAGAGATTGACTACTACTGGGACAAGCTGTCTGCAGTTCCTGAAGCCGAGCAATGCGGCTGGCTGAAGGATGCCTTCGGCATCTCCTGGCAGATTATTCCGGCGGAGATGAATGAGATGATGAAGAAGGGTACGCCGGAGCAGCTGGCGCGTGTGACGAAGGCTTTTCTGCAGATGAAGAAGTTTGAGCTTACGGAGCTGCGTAAGGCCTATAAGGGAGAATAAAAGCGGCAACTTGCTGGAATACCAACACAAGCGTTAAGGAACATATCCTTATCGCTTTTTTGCGCGCAAATATAAGAATGTATAGGTTTCACTTGCCCTACACCTTTTCCCCGCTATCCCCCGCACGGTATTTCTTCCGGTACTGGGCCGGGGTCATGCCGTATACCTTCTTGAAGCTGGAATAGAAGGTGTTCAGGGACGAGAAGCCGAAATGCTGCACGATGGGCTCGATCGGCGAGTCGGAGGCAATGAGCTCCTGGCAGATGAAGGTTAGCCGCTTCTCAGATATTTTATCGGTGATGGACTGGGTGGTCTCTGCCTTGTACAGACTGCGGAAATAATTGACGGACAAGCACAGGTGATCGGCCAGCATGGTGGCAGACAGATTCGGGTCGGTGAGATGACTCTCGATGAACTGGTCCACCTGTCCGATCAGGGCGATATTCTTGGATTGGCTGCGGGCGGCCGCAATGTCTTCGAGCGTCTTGGTAATCAAAGCCTCCATCCAGGGCATGACGTTATCCATAGTTTCCTGCCGAATGATCTGTTTCTCGATGGACGTCAATCCCCACGAGCTGGGCAGCGGCTGGGAGGAATGCTCCTGGATGAGCCGGCGGATGTCCATGAACAAGGTGATCAGCGACATTTTACATTCAAAATAAGGCAGTTCCCGCAGCTTCACTACCGCTGAGCGTAAGACCTCCAGAATGACGGCGGCGTCCCCCTTGAGTATGGCCTGGGCGATCTGCCGCTCCTGGCTCACAGGCAAATGATATAATTCCCCGGGTGCAGCGGGCAGCCATTCCTTCACAATGAGCGACCGGTGTCCGAACCGGAACCTCTCCTGCGTCAGATCATATGTCTCCAGATATACCTCATGCATGTCGGTTAAGCCAGGTAATGTCCGGCCCCAGGCCACGGTGGTACCCACGGACAAATACTGCTGGATCAGCTGCCCTGCCACTTGCAGCTCCCTCGCGAATTCCTCTGACAACGGAGCCGATAAGACTACAGCCACATGGTCGTCCCCCATATCTACCGTCTGCAGCCTGTGCCTGGACGATTGAAGCGACTCTTGAATAATATTGGACATCGCGAACCGGAGCAGGCGCCGGTCCTTCTCCGGGTACACTCCCGAGAATTCTGCGAAGTGGTCGATCCGGAAAATAGCTACGGACAATTCATCGCTCGGCAGATCAATCCCCCATTCCACGAATTGAGCGCGGATCTCCGCTGCCGAATGGTACGTCTCCCCCAGGAAATCCCTTAAGAACCGCTCTCTGCCCAGAAATTTATTATGCCGCCATTGCTCGGTAAGCTCGTGAATCTGATTATGCTGCGAGGTAAAAACGCTCGATAAGTATTCGAGTTCATTGGCGTTCGCCCCAAGGCCGGGCTTCTCCGCCTGATGCTGCCGCATGACCCGGCTGATCAGCTCCTGAATGGGTGAGTACACCCGTTTGGAGATTAGAATAATCACCGCCAGAGAGGCCGCGAACAAGACGAGGAACAGGATCAGACTCGTATCGCGCAGGACCGTGATTTTATTCAGAATGGCGGACTTCGGGATCATCTCAATGAAGGTCCAGTCCTGGATGCCCTTAACGGAGGAATCGGCATAGACCACCAGCTTCTCCCCCTGATCCTGGGGCTGAAACAGCTTCCAGCCGCTGGCTCCCTTCATCCCGTGGCTTCTGAGCTCGGCAATCTGCTGCGGATTCATTGGCGTGCTGCTAAAAATCGTCTCATCCCGGTCATTCAGCACGGTGATTGACCGGCTCGCGAAGTTTGAATTATTCTGCAGCAGGGTCATGAGATTATGGGTATCCACATTCATGACGAACGCGGAGATAGAGCTGCCTTTTTCATAAAATCTGACGATGGTCATCACTTCTTTGGGTGTATTCCCTGTAAGGGGGAGGGACAAGGTTCGCGGAATAAGCACGCTGTGGTTCGCTGTTTCCGGGTCACGTAAGCGCTTAATAATATCCTGATCATAAAAAGCTGCGGTATCATTTAACCCAAGTCTGGAGTCAATGACCGTATTCGTATAATCGTTAATGAGATAGACGGAATCAATGGAAGGGTTGGCGTTCTTAATGTCCATCAGCTGGCTCCATACCTCATAAGTCTCGAAATCGCTGTAATGGTCCGAAAGGGCATACACCTTAAGCGCACTGTCATTGCTGGAAGAGAAGCTGAAATCAAGTGCCCATTCCATCAGCCGTGACGTATTCCGGGCCCCGTTCACGAGGAGGGATTCCGAATGATCACCGATTTCCTCCAGCAGGGTCTTGGAAGATTGCCCATAGAGCAGGACGAAGGATACCCCTAAGACCAGAACGTTCGCACTGACAAAGTAAAAAATAAGCTTCATGTAGGTAGGGTGCCGCTTCAGCGAGGCGAAGAACGGTTGTCTGAATTTCATGGCTCTGGAACCTCCGTAATCATAACTGTCCGGCTCATTATAAGTAGATTTATTATAGCACACAGGGTATTTTCGTCTGCCGAATCGTATGTTTTGGGAAGAGTGTTGTTTTTGGGAAGGCGGTAAATCTGCACTTGCGGGAAGGATCGGCGTTTCTCGGAATTGCTCAGGGCGCAAGGGCTTGATAAGGTGACGGCATAGATAACGGGACGCTCCTTAAGCGGTTACCGGTCTTGAGGAAGGGGGGATATACAAATGAACTACCCGCTTAACGCAGGTAAACGTTCAAAATGGAGGCATATCACGCAGAATCCTTTTCTGTATGTGATGGCTGTACCGGGGCTGTTGTTTTTCCTCGTGTTCAGTTATTTTCCTATATACGGGATTATGATTGCCTTCAAAGATTATGATTTTGTCAAGGGGATCACGGGGAGTGACTGGGTAGGGTTTAGAAATTTCGACTACTTTTTCACATCAGATGACTTCTGGACGATTCTGCGGAACACACTGCTACTCAACGTGCTGTTTATTGTGTTCACGACAGCGGCAGCCGTTCTGATTGCGCTCATGTTCAATGAGATCCGCAATAAGGTTTTCAAACGGATCTCGCAGTCGCTTATTTTCCTGCCTTATTTCATGTCCTGGATTGTGATCGGGATGATTGTCCAATCCTTATTCGGCGGGGAAGAGCCCATGATTAATGTCTGGCTGCAAAATATCGGCATGGAGCCGGTCAACTGGATGTTTGAATCGAGTCTGTGGCCTTATATTCTGACGGTGATCCGGGTGTGGCAAGGGGCCGGTTATCTCTCGATTATTTTCCTGGCCGCCATTACGGGCATATCGGAGGATCTATATGAGGCGGCCCGCATCGACGGAGCTTCTAAACTGCAGATTGTGACGCGCATTACGCTGCCGCTGCTGGTTCCGACGATTATGATCATGACGCTGCTGGCCGTGGGCAAAATTTTCAACGGGGACTTTGCGATGATCTATGCCATCATTGGAGACAACTCGATGCTGTATCCGACTACCGACGTCATTGACACCTTTGTCTTCCGCTCCATGAGGCAGCTGCACGATTTCGGCATGTCTTCGGCCGTGGGCCTGTTCCAGTCCATTATGGGTCTGATCTTCGTCATTGCTGCCAACTGGGTAACCCGCAGGGTATCTAAAGAATCTGCTTTATTCTAGGAGAGTAACTATGAGACAGAAACATAGCGCTGCGGATCGCACCTTTACGGCATTCGCCCATACGTTCATTTTGCTGTTCACTTTATTTTGTCTGTTTCCTTTTCTGCTGATGATTGCCGGTTCCTTTACGGATGAGGAGGAGCTGATAGCGCACGGCTATACCTTATTCCCGCAAAAGTTATCGCTGGCCGCGTATAAGGCGGTTCTGCAATCAGATGTACTTTTTAACGGCTATGGCGTTACCTTGTTCATCACGGTTGTCGGGGCCTTAAGCGCCCTGTGTATTTCCGCCATGCTCGGCTATTCACTGGCGAATAAACGGAATGTTCTGCAAACGCCCTTTCTGTTTTTTTGCTACTTGCCTATGCTCTTCTCGGGAGGTATCATTCCGTTCTATATTGTAGTCAGCCAGTGGCTGCATTTGCAGAATACGATCTGGGTGCTCATACTGACGATGTTATGCCAGCCATTCCTTGTCTTCCTGCTGGTCAGCTTTTTCCGCACCATTCCTGAGGAGCTGGAGGAAGCCGCCAGAATTGACGGAGCGAATGAGATGCGAGTGTTCTTCCAGATTATGATTCCGATCTCCAAGCCGATTCTGGCTTCTGTCGGCCTCTTCTATGCGCTGAGCTTCTGGAACGACTGGTTCATGGGACTGATGTTCATCGATAATGAGAAGTTATTCCCGCTGCAGTTAATTCTGCGCCGGATGGTCTCCAATATGGAAGCGGCCAGGAATCTGATTCCTTCCGGTGCTGCGATTGCAGTGACCCCACCGACGTACGGGGTGCGGATGGCGACCACGGTGCTGACCATCGGCCCGATTGTGCTGCTGTATCCGATGCTGCAGAAGTATTTTGTCAAAGGTCTAACGGTTGGTGCTGTGAAAGGGTAAGTCATTCAGATTGTCCATAGATACAGGAGGGTTACGAGATGAGGTTAAAAAAATGGTTTGGCACGGCAACAACAGCGGTATTGGTGTCGTCACTGGTGCTGGCAGGCTGCGGGGGAAATGCGAAGAATGAAGGCAGTACGGCGAATTCTACGAATTCCCCGTCCAGTTCAGAGGGGTCAGCATCTGCTTCCAAGGAAGTTGTGACGCTGAAGGCTTATTTCCCGGGAGATAAACCTGCGGGGTTCGATGCTGTGCTGCAGGCAGTTAACGACAAGCTGAAAAAGGATAATATCGGAGCCGCTCTGAATATCAACTTCATGCCTTGGACCGATTACGGGAATGCGGTATCCGTGAAGATGTCTGCCGGGGAAGAGTTCGATATGTATCTGGATGCCCCTTGGCTATCGATGAACCAGATGATCGAGAGTAAGTCGTTGACGGAGCTGGATGCGGCAGTGGCTGCACGGCCTGAGCTGAAAGCGTCCATTCCGGAGGAAATGTGGGAGTATAACAAATTCGGCGGCAAAATTATGGGGATTCCGCTCGGCACCACCCAAGGCCAGCTGTATGGCGTACTGATCCGTAAGGATTTACGCGAGAAATACGGGCTTCCTGAGCTGAAAACCCTCGATGACCTGGAGAAATTCCTGTATGCAGTCAAGGAAAATGAGAAAGACATCAAGCCTTTTGTCATTAATGGAATTAAGGCCGATAAGCTGCCATTCATCCTGAGTAACTCTGCGAATCTGGCGCAGGATGAAGTGCTGGAGATTGGGGTCAACATGTTCTCGTATTCGATCAAGGATAAGAAGGTCATTGGCCAATGGGAGAGCCCGACAATTGCCGATGCGTATGAACGCGTTACCAAATACTACAAGGATGGGATTATCTCCAAAAATATTGCCCAAGAGCAAAATGCCGAGACGCTGTTCAAGCAAGGTAAATATGCGGCGACCTACTATGCAGCTGATGGGGTCGAGGGGCTGAAATATTCGGAAATGCTGAAGGACGGCAGCGACAAGCTTGAGATTTTCATTCCGAACGGGGAGCAGGCTAAGCCCTATACGGCTTATCAGCAATGGAACTTCCTCTGTATCCCAACGACCTCTAAGCATTCCGATGTCACTATGGATGTAGTGAACTGGCTGTCGATTAAGGAGAACCATGATCTGATGGAATACGGCATTCAAGGGAAGGATTGGGAGCCTGTCGGCGATTCGAGCTATAAGGCGCTGTCCGGCTATACATTCCCTGGTTATGTGCTGACCTGGCGGCCGGTGCTCAACCGAACACCTGACACCATGATGCAAGATGACAAGAAGTGGTTCGACTTCTCGACCAAGACGTCCAATTTCACGCTGAGCCCAATCGCAGGCTTCAACTTCAACGCTGAGAAGGTAAAGACGGAATATGCCAAAATCACGCCGCTGCACGATTCGATCTTCCTGCCGTTAAGCCAAGGCCTGATCCCTGCGGCGGAAGGAAAGAAAACGATGGAGGACAAAATGGCCAGTCTCGGCGGGCAAAAAGTGATCGATGAAATCCAAGCCCAGATTGATGCCGTTACCTCCGGTAAATAACCGTACTTCAAACACAGAAAGAGGTCACTCCAATGAAAATAACACGCAGCGCGCACAATCCGCTGATTGAAGCCGGGGATGTTGCCCCCTCCCGTCCTGATTTCAAGGTACTGGGCGCGTTCAATGCAGGCGTTGCGCAGTTACAGGATGAGACGATCCTCTTACTGCGCGTTGCCGAAGCGCCAATATCAGACCGGGCGGACGAGGTGCTCGTTCCCCGGCTGAATGAAGCAGGGACGGAGGTGCAGGTCGAGCGTTATAACAAGAATGATCCGGGCTATAATTTCTCTGACTCGCGCTTCGTCGCCAAGGATGGACAGACGGTGATGCTCACCTCCCTATCCCATCTCCGGGTAGCACGGAGCCAGGATGGCATTCATTTCGAGGTGGAGCCGCAGCCGACCCTGTTCCCGGAGCATCCTCTGGAAGCATGGGGGATTGAAGATCCGCGTGTGACTCACATCGGGGACACCTATTACATCACTTACAGCGCAGCCTCTGCGCGCGGTGTTGGTGTAGGGCTGGCGGAGACCAGCGACTTCCGGACCTTCAAGCGGCGCGGGATGATGCTGCCTCCCGAGAATAAGGATGTTATGATTTTCCCCGAGAAAATTGGTGGCAAATATTACGCTTTGCATCGTCCGGTGCCGAAGTCATTCGGCGCTCCTGAGATGTGGATTGCGGAATCCCCGGATCTTGACCATTGGGGGAACCACCGCTTCCTGATGGGACTCGGCGAGCCAGGCTGGGACTCGGCCCGTATGGGCGGCGGGGCGGTTCCGATCCGCACACCGCAGGGCTGGCTGGCGCTGTACCATGGCGCGGACAGCAGCCACCGCTATTGTATGGGGGCGGTGCTGCTGGATCTGGAGGACCCGTCCCGGGTCCTTGCGAGATCGCGTGTCCCTGTGCTGGAGCCGGAAGCTTCCTATGAGGTAAACGGATTCTTCGGCAAGGTCGTGTTCTCGTGCGGCGCGCTGCTGCTGGACCAGACGGTCCGCATGTATTATGGCGCAGCCGATGAAGTGATGGCTGTGGCGGACATCCCGCTCCAGGATATACTTAATACCCTTGTATAAGGTGAGGAGGCAGTGTGAGCTGCCTTCTCTAATTCCTATATAGATTGAACTTGTAAATATGTGAGAAGGGAAAAGTGGCGGAGGAGAATTTTGGAACTGTAGGAGCGAAGCGTCCGCCTTTGTCGCCGGATTTCTACCGCTAGAAGCGGTTCAAAATCAAGAAATCTGGGGACAACAGCGGCCGGAGGGCCAAACATTCTCTGGAGCCACGGCTATCCCATGGCAAAAAATTACAAGTACATTCTATATAGTTTAGAAAGCGCTAACAAATATCTGCTAGATAGGCAAAGGAGCGTGTACATGACTGGTAACATGCAAAGCAGGATCAAGAGATGGATCTGTCTCGTAATGGTTGGTTTGATGATCTCGACCCTCGGGTTCCATTATCCTGTATCGGCGGATGGCTCGTCGCAAGAGCTGGCGGAAATGAAGCTGATGAAGCAGCGGGCGGTGGATTTCTATATCTCCAAGGACATCATCAATGACGGAACCAATGGCCGGGTCGAATGGACTTTTAAATCACAGGCCGGAACCTACTTATCGAGTCAAAAAGCGAACGGAAGCTGGGCGGATGTGGATTATGCGAACACCACCTCCAGTGCGAACGGCAGAGCCTGGGCGCCTTACCTTGCACTGGACCGGATGCAATCGATGGCTCAGGCTTTTGCAGACCCGAAGGGGCCTTACTATCACAATGAAGCTATGCTAGCCGGGATTCAGAAAGCGCTGGATCACTGGTTCACGGTCAAGCCGACCTCCACCAACTGGTGGGAGACCGGAATCGGCAAACAATTACGGCTCAGCAAAGTTGCACTGCTATGCGAAGGCTATCTGACTGCGGAGCAGGCTGCGGGTATTATCGGCACGTTAGACAGCAAACCGAATACGATCGATGGGGCCAACTCGTCCTGGTACAATCAGAATTATATGATCCGCGGCTTATTGCTGGAGGATGCCCAGAATGTCCGTAGCGCTGTAGAGGCGTTTAACGTGCTCTCGGCGGTGACGGAGACGCTAACGGGAATCCAGTCTGATATGTCCTTTTTCATGCATGGGAAGACGAATTATACCACGGGCTACGGAAGAAGCTTCGCGAGAGATATGTCCTTCTGGGCTTATGTCGTCTCGGGCACAAGCTTCGCTTACAGCCAGGCGGCGATTGACTCGTTGTCCTCTTATGTGCTGGATGGAACCAGATATCTGGTCAGAGGCGATGTTGCCGATCTGGGGATGGGGATGAACGGACCGGAGTGGCCGGATTATGAGAGCTCTGCGCTGACCTTCTATGAAGATCCGCTGGAGTGGATGCAGGCGGCGAATCCGAAGCGGGCGGATGAATTCGCCGTATTCCTGAATAATATCCGCAAGATTGGCACAGTCACGGGCAACGGGCTGGATGCGAACAATATGACGCAGTGGCAGACTCTGGTCTCCTCTCATATGCGCAAGGATTACGGAATTACAGTCAAGATGTCGTCCAGCACGGTCAAGGGCGGCGAAATGAGAACCATTAACCCAAGCGGATACAACCTGCTCTACTGGACTCCGCAAGGCGCCACGGCTATCCAGAGAACCGGGGATGAGTACAGAACCGTGTACCCGCTGATGGACTGGAATCATGTTCCGGGAACAACAGCTCCCTACGTTTTCACGAAGGAGAATAACTTCAACAATTCGAAGACCTTTGTAGGCGGCGTAACCAATGAGCGCTACGGAGCCACGGCGTTTGATTTCAATAAGCTGAGTACCAGCGGGAAAAAGGGCTACTTTTTCTTCGATGATGAGATGGTCGCGCTGGGCGCAGGCATCACTTCAACGAATGCTGCTCCGGTCCATACCACGCTGAACCAGAGTCTGGCGGCAGGCGATGTGCTGGTAGACGGCAAAGCCGTTGACGACGGAACCTCGCAGGTTAACGGGCGCTGGGCGTATAACGATCAGACCGGGTATGTTTTCCCGGATAAGACGGATTTCCAAGTGAAGCAGGAGACGAAGACCGGGAAATGGAGCGATGTGGTTACTGGCAGTTCTGCGGAGCCAATCACTAAGCCGGTGTTCTCGATGTGGCTGGATCATGGCGTGAAGCCGGTCAATGCCTCCTATCAATACATTGTATTGCCGGGTAAAACCGCCGGGGAGGTTGGCAGCTACGCGGAAGCAAGCCCGATTAGTATTCTCGCGAATACACCGTCCGTGCAGGCGGTCCGGCACCGTTCGCTGGGCATTGCCGAATTGCTGTTCTATCAGCCGGGTACAGTGACGCTAAGAGAAGGCCTCAGCGTAACCGTAGATAAACCGTCGATGGTGATCGTCGATGAATCCGCAGACCCTGTCCGCATCTCGGTGGCGAATCCTGAAACACCGGGGATTACAGTCAATGTAACGTTGAACCGGAACGGGGATCAGACTACAACCACGTACAGACTCGGTAAAGATACGTTTACCGGCCGGAGTACGACGCTGAGCGAGGGAGCTTCTATCGACGATAGAGGGTATGATCTGGCTTACAGCAAAGGTACGGTTGCTTCGTCCAGCGTGGGCAAGCAATTTGCGTCGGGTGCTACGGATCTGTACAGAACCTCCAAGTGGAGTTCAGAAGCTTCAAACGATGAGTGGATTTATGTTGATCTGCAGGATCAATATATGATCAATAAGGTTAGACTGCATTGGGAGAAGGCTTACGGCCGAAGCTATAAAATTCAAGTATCCGATGATGCGGCCACCTGGAAGGATGTTTATGCGACCTCCATGGGGGATGGCGGGATCGACGACATTGCCTTCGGTAAGACCAGCGCCAGGTTCGTCCGGATGCAGGGTGTTCAGCAGGGAACCGGAGACGGTTACTCTCTTGCTGAATTTAACGTGTACGAAGCGGTTGCCCCCAACCTTGCTGAAGGCATGACGGTAAAAGCAAGCTCGTCCAAAGCCGCCGATGTATCAGTGGAGAATGCGGTAGACGGCTCATTGACGACCCGCTGGGGGTCCAACTATACCGATCCGCAGTGGATTTATGTCGATCTTGGCGCAAGCCAGCCCATTTCCAAGGTTATGCTGCACTGGGAAAACTCCTATGGGAAGGAATACCGCATCGATGTCTCCGATACCCTGGACGACTGGAAGACAGTATATAGTACATCCAGCGGAGACGGGGACATTGACGAGATCTCTATCGATTCGGTGAATGCCAGATATGTCCGGATGTACGGAACTCAGAGAGCATCCAAGTACGGCTACTCGCTCTGGGAATTCAAAGTGTTCGGACCAGAGAACGCAGAGAGTGTTCCGGCCCGGGTTGAGCTGGCGGCAGCGCCATCTTCGGTGGTGCCTGGAGGCAAAGTATCCGTTACGGGGGCCGTTTATGGGGACAACGATCTTCCGGTTCCGGGTGTAGAGGTTGAACTCACAGCAGCTGAGGGGAGCCTTGAGCCTGCAAAAGTAACTACAGATGTGTACGGCAAGTTCAGTACGGTCTATACTGCACCATCGGTTCCCGGTAAGGTATCCATCTCAGCCGTCCTGCCGGCAAGTCCATCCGTGACAGGGGCGGTTACCGTATCCGTAGAAGAAGAGGCTGTGCCTGTATCGGCCCGGATTGAACTAGAGGCCAACCCGTCCTCCGTATCCGCTGGAGGCAAAGTGTCCGTTACGGGAACCGTCTATGACGGTGAAGATCTTCCGCTAGCGGGTACTGTGGTCAGTCTCATGGCAGCCTCGGGCAGTTTCGAGCCTGCGCTTGCGGTAACGGATGAGAACGGTCGGTTCAGTACGGTGTTTACGGCACCATCCGCAGCCGGGGATATCGCAATTACGGCTGTACTGACCGGCAATCCTTCCGTGACGAATACAGTTACCGTTTCGGTTAGCAAGGCGATACCGGTACCTGCTCTTATTGAACTTCAGGCAGCGCCTTCTTCCGTGAATACCGGAGATGACGTAGCTATCACGGGTATCGTATCGGGCAGTGATAATCTCCCGGCCTCCGGCCTGGAGGTTGAACTCGCCGCTTCCTCGGGCAGCCTGGAGCCTGCCCGTGCTGTAACGGACGCAAAGGGCCGATTCAGCGCGGTCTTTACGGCACCGTCCACACCTGGTGAAGTGGAGATTACGGCAGTTTTGAGCGCGTATCCGTCCATTACGGGGAAAATCAACGTTTCGGTTAATGTGCGTTCGGGCAGCGGAGAATCGCCAGTGACTCCGTTAGTACCAGTACCGCCGGTCATTATTGGAACGCCTAGTAAGCCGGACGAGGGCTCACAAGCCCCGGCTACTTCGGTGCCTACTGCTCCATCCTTCACAGATATTGCCGGACATTGGGCCGAAGCCAGTATCCGCGAAGCCGTCAAGCAAGGAATCATTACAGGTTATCCGAACGGCTCGTTCCAGCCTAACCGTAACGTGACCCGTGCAGAATTCACGGTGATGCTGTCAAAGGCGCTGAAGCTTCAGAACACAGAAGCTGCGTTGTCCTTCAAGGACAGTGAACGGATCGGTTCGTGGGCCAAGACAGCCGTTGCGCAGGCGGTAGCCCTGGGAATCATTCAGGGCGATAACAACAGCAACTTCCGCCCGGATGCGCCTGTAACCAGAGCGGAAATGGCCGTCATGCTGGCAAGAGCATTGCACCTGGCTTCTGTTGCCCGCTCCGCAGGATTCACAGATGACCGCGACATCCCCGTCTGGGCAGTTGGAGCAGCAGCCGAGATGAAGAAGTCAGGACTGATGCAAGGCAAAGGCAACAATAACTTCTTCCCGAAAGATACCGCAACGCGGGCGGAGACCGTCACGGTTCTGCTTAGAATGCTGGCAGCTAAGTAAATATAACCAACCTTCATTTGTATACGTTAGAACACGGCAAAGCAGCGATTCTCCTGTTAATAGGGAATCGCTGCTTTGCTTATGCTATAATTTAATAAAGTGTTTTTGTGCTTAGAGAAAATTGGATAAAGGATGCATTGACCAACCATGTATGAGAATCAGACTTCTATGCACCACAAGCTCTTTATTATCGGCGCAGGTGCTGCCGGACTAATGGCCGCTGTTACTGCTAGTGATATGGGGATCGATACTGCCATTCTGGAGAGTAACGACCGGATTGGCAAGAAGATCTTAATGACAGGCGATGGCCGCTGCAACATTACCAATGAATCCACTGTGACAGCTGAGGATGAAGCAGCCGCTTTATCGCGCAAGTATCACAGTAATCAATCCGGATTTCCGCTTGCGGTAGTGCAGCAATATGGCGTCAGCCAGACGATTGATTTTTTCTCCTTTCTTGGGCTTCCGCTTACAAGACTCAAGGGGGGCTTGCTGTATCCGATGTCGCTGCAGGCAGCGGCGGTACTGGATATTTTCCAGCTGGCGCTAGAGGATCGGAATGTTCCCGTATACCTTAAGAATAAAGTGGTGGATGTTACTGCTTCGGCAGATCATCCGCGCTTCACGATAAAATGCCTAACGGAGACAGAGGAAGAGGTTGTGTATACTAGCGACTATCTGCTTCTGTCTACGGGTGGCAACACCGGTCCAAATGCAGGAAAAGAACCTCCCGGTTATACCCTTGCCGAACGTCTGGGGCACACCCTGATTGAGCCTTTTCCGGCCATTGTGCAATTGAAGCTGCAATATCCGAATATGAGGGCGCTGTCCAGTATCAAATCTCAGGGACAAGCTCATATCATTGTAAAGGGTAAAGTCATCGGCAGTGAACAGGGTGAAATGGCTTTCACAGACTATGGTATTACCGGTCCGCCCATTCTCCAGCTAAGCAGGAAAGCTGCCTATCATCTGGCAAGAGGAGAACAGGTGAAATTATCGGTGGATCTGATGCCGGGCCGCACAGAGGAAGAGGTAGTTGAATTTTTGGAAAAGCTCTGGGAGACCTTTGGGCACCGGACCGTGGCGGATTCCCTCGTGGGTATCTTCAACAAGAAGCTTGTTACTGTCCTGCTTAAGGAGACGGGCTTAGATCAACAGCCACAGCTTCTTTGCCAGAATCTTCCGCCGAGAACTAAAGAGAACTTTTATCGCCTCTTGAAGCGTTGGGAATTTAAAGTGACGGATACCAATGGCTTTACGAATGCGCAGGTGACAGCTGGCGGCATTGATACGTCGGAGCTCACCCGGGGAACGCTGGAATCCAAGCTGGTGCCGGGGCTGTATTTGGCTGGCGAAGTGATGGATGTGGACGGAGATTTCGGCGGCTATAACCTGCAATGGGCCTGGAGCTCCGGATATGTGGCCGCCATGGCGATAGCTAAGTCCATTCAATAAATTTATTAGGAAAAGGGATGCATCAATTAACATGTATAAGGATCAGACTTCTAAGCACCACGAGCTGTTCATTATCGGTGGGGGTGCTGCAGGTCTAATGGCTGCAGTTACAGCGAGGGATCAAGGTATTGATACAGCCATTATTGAAAGCAATGACCGGCTCGGTAAGAAAATAATAACGACAGGTAACGGGCGTTGCAACATTACGAACCAATCCACCGCCACCGGTACGGATGAAGCAGCCGCTTTATCAGTGAAGTATCATAGCAATCAGGCAGGATTCCCGATACATGTACTGCGGCAATTCGGTGTCCGCCAGACGATCGAATTCTTCTCCTCGCTCGGGCTTCCTTTTACAAGCCTGGAGAATGGCCGGATGTATCCGATGTCGCTGCAGGCGGCTTCGGTGCCAGGGGTGTTTAAGCTGGCGCTGGAGGACCGGAATGTTCCCGTATATTATAAACATAAAGTGCTCGATGTGACCGTTTCGGCGGGACATCCGCGGTTCGCGATAACCTGCCAGACGGAGACAGAGGAACAGGTTGTGTATACCAGTGACTATCTTTTTCTATGTACCGGCGGCCTTACCGCTCCCAAAACAGGAACAGACGGCTCCGGTTATACGCTTGTCCAGCGTCTGGGACACACCATGATCCACCCGGTGCCAGGCATTGTGCAATTGAAGCTGGATTATCCGTATTTAAAGGAACTGTCGGGCATCAAATTTGAGGGAGAGGCCCATGTGATCGTGAACAATGAGGTTATCCGCACGGAGTCCGGGGAGATTCTTTTTACGGACTATGGGATCTCGGGCCCGCCCATCCTTCAGTTAAGCAGAAAGGCTGCGTATAATCTCGGTATAGGAGAATCCGTGACCCTGTCGGTTGATTTGATGCCGGAGCGTACAGAGGAAGAGTTAATTGATTTCCTGGAGATCCACTGGGGGATCTTCGGACACCGGACGGTTGCCGATTCCTTCGTGGGCATCGTCAGCAAGAAGCTGATTCCCGTGCTGCTGAAGGAGGCTGGAATTGATCAACAGCTGCATCTGCTGTGTCAGGATCTATCATGGAAAACTAAGAAAATATTCTATAAACTATTGAAGCGTTGGGAATTTAAAATCACCGATACCAATAGCTTCACGAATGCACAGACCACTGCCGGTGGCATCGATACAACGGAGCTAGTCGAAGGAACGCTGGAATCTAAGCTGGTACCTGGGCTCTATTTGGCCGGTGAGGTGATGGATGTAGACGGAGATTGCGGCGGCTATAACCTGCAATGGGCCTGGAGCTCCGGATATGCCGCCGCGATGGCGCTTGCTGACCGGCGTGCCCGCGCCACCTAAAGGGATAGAGGACTGGTGACTCTTGGTACGTTGCGGTGAATACTTGCATGCATTGAATACACGGCGGCTAATTGTGAATTAACCATGTCATGCCTCGGCTCCATATGCAGTACTAGTGAAGACACCCTTAGGGGTGTCTTTTCTATTTCTCTTTGGGGTTATTTCAAAAAGATTAACAATTGCTCCCTATTATTCCGATAAATAAATAGATACATATTTTTACTTTGAAATTGAATTGTGGGATAAATCCCAGAATATCTTGTCAGCTGGTATTTATGAACCTTATAGAAGCAGTGTGACAAGCGGTTCATTTCATTATTTTGATAGCTTTAACTTATGGTAGTGCATGTAGCATCCAAATAAACTGTAGGGGGATTTTCAGAATGAAGTTAGTTAAAATGAGGAAGTCTGTGTTTGTTTCATCTATTGTAGTTTCAAGTCTACTATTTGGCACAGTAGGGGTATTTGCAGGAAATGGTGTTGAAGCAATCAAGGCAAAATTGAACCATGATATCAAGTTTGTCCTTAACGGTTCCAAATGGACTCCAAAAGATCAATCGGGTAATAATTTATCTGCTTTAGTATATAACGGTTCTACATATGTGCCCTTAAGATCTGTTTCAGAAGCTCTTGGAGCGGATGTTAATTTTGATGGGGCTTCTTTAACTATTTCCATTGATGGTTCAGGGGATAGTGGTATTCCTTATAAGGATACCAGTACGGCATCGACTCCCCAAGAACCCGTTAAGCAAACGGTTAACCCGACTGTGACAAATACACCACCTCCAGCAGCAACGACGGCGACTGCTTCGGCTAATGGTGGCAAAACCCTTAGTTCTGCAATTCCAGTAGGCAAGTCGGTTACATTTAATGACCCCTATAGTTATGATGGTCTGACGTTCACAGGAAACTATACTGTCTCCGTAAGCTCAGTAAAGTCAATCTCAAGAAGTGAAATTGCAATTCTTGGTTTCAGAGAACCAGAAGCCAATGCTTTGATTGAGTATAAATTGGCTAAGGTGAAGATCGTTATGAATAATGGAAAGATTATCTCTGATGATAAAAACGAAGGCACTTATGTTGCTGTTGATTTTGTACCACAATTGTGGGGTTCTAAAACTTCAGACGGAGACAGTATCATTGGTGTGAAAAATTCCGGTTTCACTGGCTCCTTGGATGATGCTATTCGTGACGCAACTGATTTAAAAAAGCTTAAGTCGGGTGAAAGTTACAGCTATACTGCAGAAGGTCTTGTAATCGTACCTGTACATAAGGGTGTGGCGAACTATCTGGCCGTCCAGCTCAGAGATAATAGCGATTATGACAAGTCATTCTTTTACTTCAACCTGTAGTCATCAAGAGGCCAAAGTAATCAAATATGAGAGGGGTATCTCTAAAGTTAAAGTATGGCTTAAAGGTACCCTTTGTTTCTTGAATACGAGAGATCAGAAGGACCATCTGAGAGGATGGTCTTTTTTATATCCTTCTGCTAAAATGTATATATGTTATAACTTTTATTACTGTTATAAGTTATAACTTAAATGAGAAGAGCATACTATAGGAGGAAAGAATAAAATGAATGGTGTGGTCAAAGTGACGAAGGATCAATCGAAGGTGAAACGTTATTCCCGAAAGATTGGACGGATGGGGAATAGCTTGGGTGTGAGCTTGCCAAAAGCTCTTGCGGATAAAATGAATATCTCGCAGGGAGATGAAATTGAGTTTATTGAAAATGAACACGGAGAAGTGGTGTTGAGAAAAAGCCGGGCAGCTCTGTTGCCTGAACAGGTTCGTCCTGAGGTCTTGGAGGCGTTCTTCGATGTGTTTGAAGAGGATCTGGGTATTCTTGAAGATCTAAGGGATCGTTAATATGACTATCTTTCTTAGCAGAGAAGAGGTTATTACAGCACACCATTTCATGATGAAAAGAATGAATGACGCAGATCAAGCAGGAGTGAAGGATCATGGCCTGCTGGAATCTGCGGTACATAGACCGCAACAAAGTATTTTTGGCGAGGACGCTTATCCCTCTATATTTGATAAGGCAGCCGCATTGCTGGAATCGCTCGTCAAAAACCATTGCTTTCATAATGGCAATAAACGAACAGCCTATCTGGTCACGAAATCATTTTTGATTCTGAACGGGTACCATCTAAGAATGCAACGGGAGTTTGCAGTTGAGTTTGTTGTAGACATTGCCAAAGGTGTGCATTCATTAGAAATGATTACTGATCTTATAACAAAATATTCTGAGGAACAATAAAGGTATGGTGGCAAATGGCTGATGAATAAGTTCAACTAAGTCAAGGAGGCCTTATTATATGAGCAGAGCAGCAAAGCAGCAGCTGAACGATGGCCCTAAGATCCGTAAAGAAAAAATAATTGCTTCAAAGATGATTCGTATCTATTGCAAGAGAAAACATCATGCGCAGGAGCTCTGTGAGGAGTGCCGGAATTTAAATGAGTATGTTAGGACAAGACTCTCACGCTGCAAATTCGGTGATGAGAAGACGGCTTGTGCGAAGTGTCCGATTCATTGTTATACACCCGTCTACCGCCAAAAAATCAAGAGCGTGATGCGCTTCTCAGGACCATGGATGCTGCTGTATCATCCGTTAGAGTCCTTAAAGCATATCCCCATACCGGAGAAAATAAAAAAATCAATTTCAAGATAAACGGGACGCGCCAAGGAACAGGAAGGCCCTGATCCCCGGCTTCTTGATCAACTATACATATTAGTTCCCCTGCCCCAGCCATTCCCGCTTCAATATCGCAAATTGCTGGGTATTCTCATACTTCGGCGTTCCGTCTTCGTTCGTGGTGAAGGAGATGAATTCGAGGAAGCAGCCCTCCCGGCGCATGCCCAGCTTCTCGCAGAGCTTCTGCGATCTGAAGTTGTCGTCCTCGACGTAGGCATAGATGCGTCTGGCTTCCTGCTCCAGGAAAAGATAGCGCAGCAGCGCGCGGGCGCTTTCGCTGGCATAGCCGGCGCCTTCATAGGCCGGGTTGAAGTGCCAGCCTACGCTATAGGTATCGGGCTCCTCTTTCATGCAGAACAGATCGCCAATGATGGCCCCGGTCTCCTTCAGAGTGACAGCCAGATGCGAGTCGTCCTGACTCCGTCTATTAGCGTCCGCGATGGCTTCTTCTAACGTGGAGAGACGTTCGCTAAGGAAGCAGTTTACCCGGGGGCTCGCCAAGTACTCCAGCATCCCCGGTGCATCCGTCTCCCGGAAGTTTCTGATGATTAATCGGTCGGTGATGATGTCTTGCATGAGGGTTCCTCCTTAAGGTTGGGTCAGCATGGTATTTACCGGCAAGCGGATGTGGACGGAATACATACTGCCGGTGCTTGTAAACGTGATTTCGCCCTTATGCTGGCTGATGATTTTGTGACAGGTCTTGAGGCCGATCCCGGTGCTGAGGACCTCACGGTCCTCCGTCTTTATAACATTCGTGATATCCATCAACAGCCAGAGGCTTTCAATCCTATAAGCTATAATGACGGGCGCAGACGTATCGGCATACTTCGTAATGTTGGAGACAAGGTTGTCGAATACCCGCCTGAAGGAGATCAGGTGAAGCTCCACGCGGAAAGGCACAGTAGCAGACTCCCACTCCACCCGGAAGCCGTGATTCTCCAGCAACATCGACTGCTCATCGATGAGCTGATCCATGAGCTGAATCCCATCGTAGGACTCGAACTCCAAGTCATTCTCCTCTGTGTTATACACGGTGAAATATTCGAATAGCTTATCTGACAGATGCTTGATCTGATAGGCTTTTTCCCTGCTGTTATGAATGTATTTCGCTAACGCTTCCTGATCCTGATACTTCTTGTACTCGATGATGTCCAGGTAGCCGACCAATGCGGTGAGTGGTGTCCGCAGATCGTGGGACATGGCGGTGACCAGCTCGCTGTTGGCCAATCTGGCCTGCTCCTCGCTCTCCAGGCGCTCGATGAACGACTTCCGCATCTCATTGATGCTCTGGGCCAGCGACGACAGCTCATCCTTCCCCTTCAGGGTAATCGGATAGTCCAGATTCCCGCCCTCCAGAATTTTAATCTCCTTCTCCAGTACGCCAATGTAAGAGGTCTTCTTGTTGATGAAGAACAGGACCAGGACGATAAAGAATAAGAACGACAGAATCACACCCAGAATCGTAATGAGGTTGTAGTACTTGTATTCAAAAAAATACTCCATATAGACCTTCGCAGTCGTATCCGCAAAGGCAACCGTGGAATACTGGGATTTGCTGAAAATGTTAGGGTCGGGCAGAAACCTCGTATTCTCGGTCTTGATCGTGTACCCGTCTGTAGAGTAGAGAAATTGGTTGTCCTTATAGAGATAGAGGTTCACGTATTTGGCTTTTCGGACCCATTCCGCGATCTTCGCGTCATCCTTAAGCGCAAGATGCTGCCCGGAGATATATTCCTGGAGTGCCGGAAGGGCTTGCTCTTCTTGCTTGTGAATGAACGAGCTTCTGGTCCGGTAATGCTCCAGCAGATCTTCGCCTGCGGACTGCAGCAGCAGGAACAGCATGGCAGAAGCCACGAACGAACCGATCAGGCACAGGATCAATTTCAGTTTCAGCCTGCTCCACCGCAGCTTGTTATTCAATGCGGTACCCCTTTCCCCAGACGGTTTTGATGAACTTGGGATTCTGCGGGTCCTTCTCCAGCTTCATGCGCAGGTTGCGGATATGAACCATCACCGTATTGTTGCAGCTGTAGAAGTAAGGCTCGCCCCACACACTCTCATACAGATTCTGCGCCGAGAAAATCTTCTTGCGGTTACTGGACATCAGCGCCAGCAGCTTGTACTCAATTTCGGTCAGAGTCAGCTCCTTCCCGTTCATCATTACCTCGTTGACAGCGGGATTAATGCTTAGCCCGTTGAAGGTAATCACATCTGAGGGGGCTGCGGTATCCTCCTTGCCTTTGTAGACATAATACCGCCTAAGTAAAGCTTTCACCCGCGACACCAGTTCGGTGTAGGAGAAGGGCTTGGACAGGTAATCGTCACTTCCGGCCGAGAAGGCCAAGGTTTTGTCAGAATCCTGGGTCTTAGCTGTCAGAAATAGTATAGGCGCGCTGGTCAGCTCACGAATCTCCACGCAGGCCTTAATTCCCGACTTCCGGGGCATCATCATGTCCAGAATGATCAGGTCAATGGTATCGTCTACTTTATTCACAGCATCTTCACCGTCAACAGCCTCAATGACATGGTATTGCTCACTCTCCAGCAGCACCCGGACAATCTCCCGGATCTCGTGGTTGTCGTCGGCTATAAGTATGGTCTTCGCAGGATTCATCATTCATCCATTATAGATTGTCCATAGCGCTTAAACCACCGAATGACAGGCGACTTAAGAATTCTTAAGGAATTCCATGCCCGGATCTTAAGAATATTGACCTAAGCTGGAGATATCATAAGCCAGTGAAGAGAGAGGGATTCGTAAATGGAATGGTTATTACACAAAAAGCGGGTCAGCAAGGTTCTCCTCGCCTGCCTGGGCCTTGTGACCACGATTGTATTCATCAGATACCTGCCGCAGCTTCTGCGGCTGACGATGTCGCTGGACGGTTTCCGCGATTATATCCTCTCTACGGGGAAGTTAGGGCCGGTTATGCTGGTGCTCTTCCAGGTTCTCCAGACGGTAATTGCCCCGATACCGGGGGAGGTCGTTCAAATTGCCGGGGGATACATCTATGGCACCACGTTAGGCGCGGTCTTCGTTACCGGGGGAATGCTGCTGGGGGCGATGATCGCCTTTTACTTCACCAGATTCCTGGGAGGATCTTTCATTGAAGGCTTGCTGCACAGGGAGAAGTTCAAGTGGATGAGAGGAATGATGGATAATAACAAATTCTCGGTTTTCTTGTTCATTATCTTTATAATTCCCGGACTTCCCAAGGATATGTTCATCTATGCAGCGGGATTGACGACGATGAAGCCCCTAAGATTCTTTACGATTCTGCTGATCGCCAGATTTCCGTGGCTGCTGGCCTCTGTAAGCATTGGGGCTAATATCTACCACAAGAATTATGTACCCACCATCGTCATCTCCGCTATCTCCGTCCTGGCCTTTATCTTGGGATTAATCTATAAGGACAAGCTAATTGACAAATTATCTTCCTTCAAAGGTGGTAAAAGCGGGCTGTAGCCGCAACTGTTGGAATGTTGTCTATAAGTTGGACATAGAGTGGAACTACAGGAGGCGTTGCTATGTTAATTCAGCTTAGTGTTGCTTTGGCTGCGGTTGCTTTTGTCGGACTGGTGGTATTCGTGATTCTTACGCTGCGCAAGGGAATGACCACACTCGGCGAGACCAACAAGACGCTGGGTGAGGTGAGGAATGCGATTCATGGATTAACGGGAGAAGCGACTCAGCTCATTCACACGGCCAATCAGGTCACTCGGGATGTCAAAGGTAAAATTAAGACCATCGACCCGATCTTTGAATCCGCGCACAATGTGGGCGAAGTCATTCAGACGGTGACCGAGACCTTCAAGAAGAATGCTACTGACATCGGCCAGAGCTTGAACCCAGAGCCGGAGAAGGCTGCGGTCAAAAGTAAAAGCGGCCAGATCCGCGTCAATACGAAGTTTCAGTGAGCTTTGCATAATTGATGATGAAGCGTCAGTTCAAGGCACCCCGGACGGGTGTCTTTTTGTATGCAGGTATCATTTCGCTGCGAAATAATCATTTTCTCATAATAGTGCATAATCGGAGGTGATATGAGCAAATGATTGTTTCAGCACTAATTCGGCTTCTGCTATGCTCAGGGTGCCAGCAAACCTAAATCGGGAGGCCGAATTAATGAAAAGAATTGTTGCAAAGGTAACCAGTATGACCCTGTTGTTCACTCTTACACTCACTCTGCTATTCAGCGGGTGGGGGACTGCAGTAGTACATGCTGCGGGGCTTACGGTAACAGGCAGTGGAGGCGGAAATGAAGCTGCCTACGTGGAGTGGTCACCTGTCAGTAATGCATCGGGATATAAGGTATTCATCAAAGCGGCAAGCGCCGCAGATTCCCAGTATCAGCAGCTTCATAATGAACTGATCCGCAAATATGCTTCCTACTGGAGAGCAGATGCCGTAGGCCTTGCGGCCGGAAGCTATGTTATGAAGGTGGAAGCTGTGCTGTCAGGCGGGGGAACGGCGAGTGCAGTGACGGGTACGCTGGCCGCTGCACCGTATGACCGGTCAGGGTTTGCTTTTTCCACAGCTTCACCTTACGGTACAGGCTCGGGTGCTTATGCTGACAACGGAACACTTAAGAGCGGCGCACAGGTGCTGTATATCACCTCCCAGAACGCTCAGACCGTAACGCTTCCCGTAGTGGTCAGCAGCTCGGGTACCGTGCAGACGGGAGTAGGTCTTGGTGGTATTCTTACTCTTCGGCAAAAAGGCTATGACACCACACCGCTCGCCATCCGGCTGATCGGGAAAGTGACGGCCGCAGACCTGAGCGGACAGCTCAATAGCAGTGGTTACTTGGAGGTAAAGGGGAAAAGTAACTATACCCAAATGAACCTGACAATCGAAGGGATCGGCAATGATGCCTATGCCTATGGCTGGGGGCTGCTGCTCAGATATGCAGGGAATGCAGAGGTTAGGAATCTCGGCCTGATGCTGTTCCCGGATGATGGCATTTCTATGGATACAGGCAACGCGAATGTATGGGTGCATAATAACGATATTTTCTACGGATCTGCAGGTAGTGATGCCGACCAGGCCAAGGGCGACGGTTCCACCGACCTCAAGAAAGGCTCTACCTATATCACCATTTCGTACAACCACTACTTCGATTCCGGCAAAGCGGCTCTGGTCGGACTTAGCGAATCTGCAGAGTTCTTCGTCACCTTCCACCACAACTGGTTCGATCATTCCGACTCGCGTCACCCGCGGATCAGAGTGGCTTCGGTGCATGTGTATAATAATTTCTATGACGGCGTATCCAAATATGGTGTGGGCGTAACTACCGGCGCTTCGGCCTTCGTGGAAGGAAATGTGTTCAGGAATACCAAGAACCCGATGCTAAGCTCCCTGCAAGGCACAGATGCTCTGGGCGAAGGCACGTTCTCCGGGGAGAATGGCGGGATGATCAAAGCCTACAACAACAGTATTACGGGTGCGTCCAGCCTTATCTATGCGAACTCCAACAGCGGAACGGCTCCGGCAAACGCAGCTTCTCACGATGCTTACCTGGCCTCATCGAGAAGCGAAGCCGTTCCCGGCTCGTACAAAGCACTTGTCGGCGGAACAGCATATAACAACTTCGATACGCTGGTGGATACAGGTGTCAGCGTAGTAGCTGTCGATAACGTAAGCGCAGTACAACAGAAGGTTACCGCAGGAGCGGGGCGTCAGGGCGGCGGGGACTTCAATTGGACATTCAATAACGCTGTGGACGACGCATCCTATGCCCTCAATGTGCCGTTAATGTCGGCCATCCGCAGCTACACCTCAGGACTGGTGTCTGTAGGAGGCAACGCTAACCCGGGAGGCCCATCGCCGACTCCATCGGTGACGCCTGTGCCAACGGTAACTCCGATGCCGACAGCGACTCCGGTGCCGACAACAACTCCCGCGCCGACAGCAGCGCCAACGTCAACGCCTGCTCCTGGAGCAGCGGCTCACAATTTTACAGCGTCAGGAACATCGAGTAGCTTTTTCACCATTCAGGGCAATCTCTCCACCAGCAAGGGAACGGTGCTCTATAGCGGCCTGACCTTAACTCAGTGTCTGAAAATCGAGAGCGCCACCCGCATCCAGTTCACCACAGCCAAGGCCTCAACGCTAACACTGGTGTTTGGCTCCGAGGGGACCAAAATCAAAGTCGATGGGACAAGCTATCCCATAACGAACGGTGTGGCCACTATCTCCCTTGCGGCGGGCGCGCATACGATTTCGAAGGATACGACTGCTAATTTGTATTATTTGATGGTGGAATAATATAACTCCTAACTCCATTATCGCTTGGTGATGGCGTCACTGGAAGTGATAGATTGTGTCATGATTCATGAACTGTACCATATTCACCACATGAATCATGACCGTTCTTTCTGGCGGCGTATCGGTAGTATAATGCTGGATCAGGAATAGGATACTTGAACACCGTATTGTGTGAAAAAGTGAGTGACTGCATCCATGTCCATCCGGTGATCGAACAAGTGCTCAGGATAATAGATGCCTGGAGCCATAGGCTCATCCGTAGACATCATCAGCAGTAAATTTTCGGCCTGTACCGCAGCGCCAAGCGCAGTCATATGGGTCTGACCGAGTGGATCGGAGACCGTCATCCTGCGTTCCACTACGTTACCCTTCGCATCCATGCCTTTCAATAGAATCACCAGGTGATGAGCGCTCCCGGTTCCCGGATTGTACAATATTTTCCGTCTGAAAGGCTTGAATCGATCCCCGCTAATCATCTTCCATATTCCGGTTTTGACCAGTCCTGCGAGTGCATAAGTGGAAACCTTATGATCGAAGGAGATGCGAAAGCTGGCAGAATCGATATGATGGGTACGGGGCAAGGTGACATGATCAGGAGTATCCAGTCTGTAACAGTGCGTCGCGTATCCATTTGGAAACTGTATTTTAACCGGGTCCGTCATGGGATAGACAAGCCGGCTCGTATTGGATTGAGTGATATGAAAAGGAATGCTCATCCGGTCCATGAAGGCTGCTGAATCCGGGCCGGCCTTATCCCGCAGGGAGTACAAGGCATGGATGTTAACTTCAACGTTCTGAAGCGATTTCGAGAGCATCATTGCAAACAGGGAGGCCGTTCCCGCCATCCATCCGGAAGAGAGAATCACGGGGGCATGAAGCTCTTCCTGATCTATTGTGCGGATTGCTTGCTGAAACACTTCTGTCCAGCGTGTGACATCAATGAGTGGAATTTTTCTTCGCACTGCTGCTACCAGTAGTCGGTCATCCAGATCGTTCACCGCACTAATGATTAAAGTTATATTTTCTCCTGCGTGAATCAGCGGATCGACTGCCTGGGTATCAACAACAACCGTGTGCACCCGGTCCGATGGGAAAGGGGCTGCTTTGCCAGCAGAACGACCGCCCAGCACTAACTCCAGATCAGGGTGCCTGTCATGCAAAATGCGGGCAATCTGTACCCCTACAGCACCATAGCCTCCAGCGATGAGAACCTTTTTTCTATTCATTTGTTAACCTCCGTTTATAGGTTTATGTACTTATATGTTTAAACAATTGAACATAATAGTGTGAAGAAAAGGAATGCAGTTCACCAGCGCGGCGTGCGCTAGCTCTGACATTCCACTTCTACGAGATGAACGAGCTGTTTGAGCAATTCAATAGCATCGTTGAACTCCAGTTTGTAATACATCTCAGTCCCTTTTTTCTGAACCGACAGCAGCCCGGATTGGCGCAATATTTTCAGGTGATGAGAGACTGTAGGGCGTGACATGGGAACATGCTCTGCAATCTGCGATACGTTCATGCTGTCTCGGTCAATGAGCAGCGATATGATTCGCTGGCGAACAGGATCTCCCAGACCTTGAAGATAAGGGCTTAGATTCTCGAAAATATCAATGACTTGTTGATTACCTATCGACTCGCTCATGGCTCACTCCGTTATAATGTTTAATTGTTTAAACGTATTATAGCCTTACATGCCACCAAAATCAAATTTAATATTCATGCCATATGAAAATAGCTGTTCCGCTTGTACAATAATCTTCATATCAATCGTTCTCTTTACTATCAACCAAATCAATAATTTCCCGTATATCCTGAATATTTAAAGCCTCTGCAATTCTAATGATATGGCTAAAATTAATACTTTCTCGTTTTCCATTGGCCAGTTCGCTTAATGCAGCATGGCGGACATGCGATAGTCTAGACAACTCCCGCATCGAAATCTTATGCTTTTTAGCTAAATCAGCTATGTTTACCACTATTCTTTTTCCCATAGTAATCCCTCACTCATCCTGAATATTTTATTGACTTTACGTATAAGCGTATCGTATAATTGCCTTGTATTCGGTACGCTTATGCGTAAAATGAGCATTTTCAGTTCGAATTTTTTTTGTATATTAGAAAGGAGGCCCCAATGCCGAATATTCTTGAATCGCTATATCATGGCAGTTTATTCCCCGGTGAAGATATGATCTCCAAAGACCCTCATTACCGCCCGCTAAACAAGCAGATTACTGAATATCTTGAGGCTTGGAGGCAGAAACTGTCCTCGGACGAGTTCGAGGAACTGGAGTCTTTATTGGAACTGTATTCCCAAGTGCAGGGAATGGATATGACGGCTGCATTTGTGTCCGGGTTCAAGGCCGGAACGATGATGATGATTGAAGTGCTGGCCGATGAGCACCATGTTTAAATGATAACGACCTATCGAAAGACCTCACTCTTCCATCTCCCCATACCTTCCCACCGCCATCTCCGCCGACTTCAGCATACGCTGCTTCAGCTGCTCGCCCTGGGTGATTTTCACCCGCAGGCCGAGGAAGCGGATGCGGGAGAGCAGGAACTCGCTGTCGTCCCTCATGTAGTGGACGGTGATGTGGTAGATTCCGGTAGCTTCATCGAAGGCCACTGACTTATCGAAGCAGGAGAAGGTGGACAAGATCCGCGACAGCTCGGCATTGTAGACAGGAATGACCTGAATGCAGGTGGATTCCTTCAGACCGTCTAGTAAGCGGGCGATCCGGGCCTTAAGGCCGTTGATCCGGTGGGCGGGGATGGGAGCGGGATCGGCAGACACAATGTTCCGCAGCTTCGTGGACATGAGCGAGCGCTGCCGGGTGCTATACCACTGTAAGTACCACTCCCGCTTATACATATTGTACTCCAGCTTGTGAGGGAAGCCGGACGAGTCGGTCCGTTCCCCGCCATGCTTGATCGCATATGTGAGCTGAATTCCCTGATTCTCCATGATGATGCGGCGCAGGGGGCGGAGCAGCGGATGATAGACCTGGCGCTCCTTGCTGCGGGCCTTCTCGATGATGATCTCTCCTACTTCAATAGAAGCTTCAGGCTCCAGCAGGGAATTCAGTTTACGTAAGGTTTCTGTTGAAAAAGCTTCAGCCGCCGCCGGATGCCCCAGCATCGTCTTCAGCCAGGAACGCTCCTGTGAGGTTAACGCCAGGGAGCCGGCCTCTTCCAGGCGGGAGATGATCTGGAAGTTGAATATTTTCTCAAAGGGATTCATAGTAGCTCTTAATCTCCTTCCATTCCTCCATGAACTGCTTGCGTAGCCAGCGGGGCTCCAGAATCTCGCAGCTGGAGCCGAAGCTCCGCAGCCACGGCTTGATCTCAAAGATCTCATTCACCGTAATCTCGTACAGGAAGGTCGTATCGGACTCCTCCGTAATGGTTCCCCACTGCCCCTGCGCCTCGACCCGCTCGCGGATGAAGTTGGCACCGGACCGGCTGGGGTTATAGAACCGGACGGCGACCTTCACCGCACGGTTGGTATCTGTTACCCAGCTATACTCCAACTGAGCCTCTAATTGCTGAAGTCTCTGCGCAAACTCCTCTTCTTCTACAGGCTCGCCCTCTTCAACCTGGGTCAGGCCATCCATCCGTAATTTCTTAATCCCGGTCCGGCTGTGATAGCCGATCAGATACCAGCGCCCATACTGATGATCGTAGACGACACGCAGCGGAAGCAGACTGTCCGTAATCCCTGCCGATTCCCGCTCGAAGAGGGGATTGGTGTTCTGGGAGGTGTAGTTCATGCCTTTTTTGGGCGACAGGTAGAGGAATTTGATTCTCCGCCGCTGCTGGATCGCCCCATGGATCGAATAGAGATGCGCCTCATCCAGAATCCGTGAATGGTAATGATATTTGTACCGGTGGGTCTCCGTGGCTTCGGGAAGAATGCCCCGTAACCGCAGCGCCTTTTTCAAGGTGTCACGCAGGAGGTAACCCTGGACAGACGGAATCTGCGTATTGGCAATGACATCTGCATAATCGAACAGGTCGAGTAGCTCGTCATCCGTAAGCTGGTCCAGCAGTTCGTTGGCTGCCTTGTACCGGTAGGGACGCTTGTCATTTACCCTTACAATTACGCCGACCTCCTCCAGGTATTTCAGGTCTCCCCGGATGGTCTTCTCGTCCGGCAGCGGCGAATCGGCGGGCATCTGGTCACAACAGCCGTCATGCAGTTCCTTGGCCGTCAGTTCTTCGCTCTGAAGTGCGGTTAACAGCAGCGTCAGCCGGATACTCTCCGTCTCCTTGAGCGATTTCGCCCGGAACAGGAACAGGAGCAGCGGATCGGCCGATTCATAGTAATTGTAGCGGAGCCATTCAGATAGCTCGGTGCCCTGTTCTGTAGTCAGATCCTGCTGCAGGACGGTCACCATCTCCTTGAGATTGCGCAGCGTTTTGTCATAGGTATGTACGGAAATGCCGAGCCGCTCGGCGAATTGCTGCCTGCTGTAAGCTCCCCCGGCTAGTGACAGCATACGGAGAAACTGGATTTCTTTATCGAAGCTTTCCTTGGCCATATGTATACCTCCAGCCTGTAGCGCATTCATGAGTTGTAATAGTTAATACCTCTATTAAGCACCAGAGTTGCATGAAATGGAAGATTTTTGTCTGCCGCCATACTTTCACCCTGTTCCTTCTTGGCAAAATGAGGGAAGATAAGGCCAGCGAAGCCGACTTGGAACGGAGGGATGGCATGAACCCTATCAATACACTCATTCATGAGCAATTGAAGCAGATTGAACAAGAGGAGCAAGTGACGATCCTCTATGCCTGTGAGTCCGGCAGCCGTGCGTGGGGATTCCCCTCACAGGACAGCGATTATGATGTGCGGTTCATTTATCTGCATAAGCCGGAGTGGTATTTATCGATCTTTGACCAGCGGGATGTCATAGAGCGTCCCATTAACAATATGCTGGATATTAGCGGCTGGGATCTGCGCAAAGCGCTGAAGCTGTTCCGTAAATCCAACCCGCCGCTGCTGGAGTGGCTGCAATCTCCAATACAGTATGCTGAGAAATTCAGTGTAGCGGAGCAGCTTAGGGGGATCTCACCGTATACCTTTTCGCCGAAATCCTGTATGTACCATTACTTGAACATGGCCAAGGGCAACTACCGGGATTACCTTCAAGGGGCGCAGGTCAAGAGCAAAAAGTATTTCTACGTGCTGCGACCGGTGCTGGCCTGTGAGTGGATTCACCGGTACGGGGAGATGCCGCCGATGGCATTCGAAGTGCTGGTAGACCGGCTGATTCCAAGGGACGGGGAGTTGTGGCAGGCTGTGCAGCAATTGCTGACCCGGAAGAAATCGGGTGAGGAGCTGGACCTGGAGCCGCGGCTAAGTGCGATTAACGAGTATCTGGAGGAGCAGCTGCAAGAGCTGGAGAAGACAGCGACGGCATACCTGAGTGCTAAGACGGATAATCGGGACGGGCAGCTTGATGCCCTGTTCCGGGATGCCTTGCGGGAAGTATGGGGGTTGAATTTAAATTTAAACTAAAAGTGAAAAGGATCGAAGGGGAATTTTGGAACTGTAGGAGCGATAGCGACCACCTTTATGGTTGGATTTCTACCGCCATTGGCGGTCTAAATCAGGAAATCCAACCATAACAGCGGCCGGAAGTCCAAAACTTCACCGAAGTGACGACTAAGCTTTAAGTTAGGTTTTGCTGATAATGAACGACCGACAGGAGGAACACAATCATGGCAATTGTACAACTGAGATCAACGAACCCGCAGCTGAGCTTCATCATCCGCAAGAATCCGCAGAGCGGCATGCAGCTGCGCCCGGTCCGCCAGGGGATCGCTTACGGCTGGTATTCGGATGAGGCCACCTATAATGTGTATTTTAAGGACGCTGATAATGAAATCTCCTATAAAAAGAACGAAGGGGAGAGCTTCGAATATCTCAATGTCTCCCGTTACAACACCCCGCTATTCCCGCTGAATGCGGTGAATGAGTTCTTCTCTACTCCGTTCAAGGCGCGGGATGAGCGGGATGCGGAGGGGTATGAGCACTCTTTTACCATCCAGATGATTCATGCCCAGCGGTTGCATTACATCCGGTTCTTCGAGCAGCATCTGAAGGATTATACGTTCACCCTGGAGCACCAGGCACATAAGAGCTATTCCCTGACCATTACTACGCAGCTAAGCTTATACCACCTCCTGCATGTGGTAAGTGTGCTGTCCTTATTCTTATCGATCTTCGGGGATGAGTATATCGATATTTCGGACCGGATTCTGGACAAATATATCCGCAGTCTGAACGTGATGGACGCCCCTTTCTATATCCGCAGCCTGTTCGCCCGGAATCTCCTGAAGACCCGGGAGCAGTTCAAACGGTACAAGACGGCTGTCGAGCAAACGGATCTGTACCCGATCGGTCTGGAATATGGCAGTACGGCGATGCAGCGGCGGACGTTCATCTCGGGTGTGCTTCCGTTTGATAAGCCCATTCTGGATATCGGCTGCGGGGAAGGCTTCTACGCCATTCCGTATGCCGGGAAGATCGAGGGCGCTTATTATGCGGTCGACATCAACGAGGAGCTGCTGGAGGTCGTGAACCGCAAGGCAAAGGCTAAAGAGCTCGACAACCTCGTCACCTTCCGCTCGCTGGAGCATTTCCTGGAGTTGTACAACGGAGAGCAGGTGGATGTCATACTAACCGAGGTTGTGGAGCATATGAGCGAATTGGAAGCGGCTGCGCTGATCCGGCAGATCATCCGCCATGTTGATTTCGGGCAGCTAATTGTGACCACGCCGAATGCCGATTTCAATCTTTACTATGAGCTGGAAGGCTTCCGGCATGAGGATCACAAGTGGGAAAAAGGCCAGGCGGCGTTCCAGGAATGGCTGGCGCTCACACTGCAAGGGATGGGCGTAGAAGCCGAATTCTCGCTCGTAGGTGACCGGGTGGGCGACATTCGTACTTCGCAGAGCGCAATTGTGCGCAGACAGGAGGGTTAGGACATGGACATTCAGACGAAGGTACACACGATATTCATGCTGGTGGGCGCGACGGAGTGCGGGAAGTCTACTTTTGCCAAAGAAGTGCTGATCCCGCAGCTCAGGCTTGAGGACAGCACTACAGGTCTGCGCACGAATGTGCAGTACCTCTCCTCTGACCTGATCCGTCAGGAGCTCTTGGGCTATGACTACGATAAATATGACCAGGTCATGCTGGAGGCCAGCTCGCATACGTTCGCATTGTTGTTCGAGCGGCTGAAGCGGGTCACCTCCTGGCCGATTAATGCGGAGTTTGTCATTATGGATACGGTAGGTCTCGCCGAGGATTATCGCAGCAAGGTGCGGGCGATTGCCCAGGAGAACCAGTATAATCTGGAGGTCATTTTGTTCGATTACCGCAAACGGGAGGATTATTATGCCTCGGAGCGCTCGAAGAAGCTGATTTCTAATCACCTGAACCGGCTGCGCCGGGAGGTGCTGCCAGTGCTGTCCCGCGAGGGATACCACGGTATTCATAAGGTGCGGGCCAAGGATTTTCTGCTGGAAGGTACTGATGATTCGGAGGAAAAGCGGCCGAACCCGGATTACCGGGTGCACATTCAGGACTGGGAGGCGTATGCCGCTGCGGTGCTTCCGCAGGAGCAGGAATACATTGTGGTCGGGGACGTACACGAGTGTGTTCAAGAGCTGCAAGGGCTGCTGCGCAGCTACGGCTACCGGATTGAAGAAGGGAAGCTAAGCGCTACGGATAAGCTGAAGAATACACGGATCATCCTGGCGGGCGACTGGATCGATAAGGGCAAGCAGACCCGGGAGATCATACAGTTCCTGTATGATAATCAGGAGCATTTCCTGTTCGTAATGGGTAACCATGAGAATTTCGTCTACAAATACCTGCGAGGGGAGATTAAGGGGACCGAGCCGGAACTGCTGAGAACCTATTTCGATTCCACTCAGGTGTTACAGGAAGATGAGGAGCTGTTCCGTCAATTCTCCGTGCTGGTGGAGCGCGCGAAGCCTTTTTACCGCTATATCGGGAATCGGGGGCCTTCCTTCTATGTGACTCATGCCCCTTGCCGCAATAAGTATGTCGGGAAGCTGGATACGAATTCGCTGCGCCATCAGCGCAACTTCCGGCTGGACCGTGAATCTGCTTACGAGCAGCAGCTTGAATTCCTGAAGGAGGAGGCGGAGGGGAACCATCCGTTCCACCTGTTCGGACATATTGCCGCGAGGCAGACGTTCCGTATTAAGAACAAGCTTCATCTCGACACAGGAGCGGTGCATGGGAACGGACTAACTTCTGTCCATATAACCTTCAAGCCGTTCTATAAAAGCCATAGATCCCGGCAGCAGCTATTGCCGGAAGAATTGCCGGTTCTCTTCCGCGAAGTGAGCACGGTCTCTGTGGAGGAGCTGGATGCGGAGTCCATGCGCAGACTGCACTATTCCTCGCAGAATAAGGTTAACTTCATCTCCGGGACGATGTCGCCAGCGGATAAGGATGAAGTAGCAGGCGAGCTGGAGTCACTGCGCAAGGGGCTGGATTATTTTGCCGGACGCGGGGTGTCTGAGGTGGTCCTTCAGCCTAAATATATGGGATCGCGCTGCACGGTGTATCTGTACCGGGACGTAGAGCATTGCTATGCGGTTAGCCGTAACGGTTATAAGGTCAAAGCTGTCGATCTGACGCCGGTTTACGAAGGGCTGCTGGAGCGGTTCGGAACGTATATGGCGGAGCAAGACATCCGTGTGCTACTGCTGGACGGGGAGCTTCTGCCCTGGAAGGCGCTGGGAGAAGGGTTGATTGAACGCCAGTTTCAACCGATTGGGCGGGCACTGGAGAACGAGCTCGCGTTCCTGAGAGCGCACGGGTTCGAAGAATCGCTCGGTGAGTTGATCCGGGAATATGAAGCCAGCGGGTTCGAGCAGGACCAGCATCATCTGACCAAAGAGGCGCTTAGCACCAGCTACGGCGCTCATGTGTACCAGACGTATAAGCATGTCCGCAGCATCCGGGATGCCTATGTGGGGCTTGACCAGCGGGACGAAGCGTACCGGGTGTATAAGCAGCAGTTGGAGCTGTATGCCGGGGATGCGGAGCTTGCGTATAAGCCGTTTGCCATCTTGAAGGAAGTGCTGGAGAGCGGGGAGGATCGGGTGCCTGAGGGGATCACCTCGGAGCAATACCGTTTCCTGAATGACGATGAGATCCTGGTGCTGGACCTGCAGGAGCCGGAGGCTTACAGCCGGGCCGAGGAATATTTCGCTGCCGTTACCGTTGAGCGACAGATGGAGGGGATTGTGATCAAGCCGGAGCAAGAGCAACCGGGAGTGGTCCCTTACCTGAAGGTCCGCAATCCGGGGTACCTGTCGATCATCTATGGCTACGACTACAGATTTCCGCACAAGTATGGCAAGCTGATGAAGCAGAAGAACATCGTGCCCAAACTGCGGATGTCTCTTGCCGAGTACCGGTTGGGTAAGCAGCTGCTAGAGATTAAGCTGGAGGAGATTTCGGCTGACAACAGTGCCTATAAGCAGATTTCCGCGAACCTGTTGTTCGAGGTGACGAAGGAGAAGGAGATCGATCCGAGGTTATAAAAGATAGTCAGGCAGGCTGCCGGGAAGCTCCCGGCAGTCTTGTTCGCGTACCTGTTTAGCCGCAGAAGGAGCTAAAATGAAACAAAACGCCAGATTCCTGCAAGAAAACGCAGATTGATGGTCAAGACGCTTTTAGGATAATAACATGGGTGTTGAGAGGAGGCAGTGCCAGTTGGAGATTAGATTTGAAGCAGACACCGGCATGAACCGGGGATGGGCTAAGGTCGTTACGCATCCGGCGGAGCAGGAGCAATGGAAGAATCTTGAGGCAGCCTTTCAAGCAGCAGAGAAGCGGATCATAGTGATCAATGCCAGCAATAACCGCCAGGTCTCCCTGGAGACAAGCAAGATTGCGGTAATTGAAGCGGAAGACCGGATGTGCAGTGTGCGGCTCATTACCGGAGAGATGTATCTGCTCAATACAAGGCTGAAGTTCGCGATGGAAGCGCTGGATACGCCCGGTTTCATCAAAATCAACAACCAGACCATCATCAATACCCGCTATATCAAAGAATTCTCGGCAACCGCTAATGCGCGGGTGGAAGTCCTGCTGACGAATGATAGTTCTTATACTGTCAGCCGCTACTATATCAATCATTTCAGGAGGAGTTATCATGGCTAATCAGCTCAAGCAAGCATTCTTTCAGGTATTTACCCTTACGTCACTCTGGGTCACGCTGCTGTTAACGGTGTTCTTCAGGGATCAGCCAGTGGAGATGCTGTATCTGTGGCGTCTGGCGGGCATCGCCGCCATCGCTGCTGTGCTATTCGGCGTCATGTACAATGTGCTGTGGAATCACTTCACGCTGAAGCCGCTGTGGAATATTCTTATTGGATCGATTTTCAGTATTGCAGGCGGAATGGGCATGGTGTGGTTGTTCTCTGTCGAGATGTTCGATTCCATCAGTGCCTGGTGGCCAGGAATGCTGCTGTTATCCGTGATTCTGCATACGGTTGCGTTCTACTTCTATGCCCGAGCGAACAGCAGGAAGTCCGCAGAAGAGCTGAATAAGATTTTGAAGTAGCATGATATGAAAAGAAGGAGAGCGCCCGCCGGGTCAGCTCTCCTTCTTCGTATATACTCTATGCCGTTCCTTGAACCGGCTTGAAGTTACCCCATCACAACCAATACATCGTTCTCTGCTGCCATCCGGGACACAGGAATCAGGTTGCCTTCGATCTCCTCGCCGTTGATGACGATGCGGGAGACTCCTTTCTGAACGCCGTTCTTGTTCTCGACCTGGATGCTCAGCTTCTTCCCGCGGAATTCGCGCACCATGGAGAAGCCGGTCCAGTCCGAAGGGACACACGGGTCCAGACGGAGGCCGTCCTTCTGCGGCTGAACGCCCATAATGCCCTCTGCCAGCGAGACCATAACAGTGGAGGCTGTTCCTGTCAGCCAGTGCACATGGGCCCGCCCCTGATAAGGGCTGTCCTTGGATTCCACGAACTGGCCGTGAACGTAAGGCTCCAGCTTGCGGACCTCCGCATTGTCGTTCATGGTGGCCGGGCTGCAGTTCAGGAAATACTCGAACGCGCGTTCACCGTTGCCGATCACTGTCTCCGCCAGGATAAGCCAGCCCTGCGGCTGACTGAAGATGCCGCCGTTCTCCTTCGTTGAGGCATTGAACAAGGCCATCAGTGCTACCGGCAAGCCGTATTTGCGGAATGGCGGGTAGAACAGCATCGTACCGTAATCAGTCCGCAGATTGTCATAGACCTTGTCCATGGCGAGCTTGGCCTGTTCCGGGCGGGCTGCGCCGCTGAGCACCGCCCAGCTCTGCGGATTGAGCCAGATTCGGCCCTCATCGTTCTCCCACGAGCCGATGATATAGTTGTCCTCGGTGAAGCCGCGGACGAACTGATCGTTCTCCCAGGCATACTGCTGGATATTGCCGTCCAGCTCCTCCAGCAGGCCCTGTGCCCACGCCGTATCCTCCGGCTTGTTCTTGTTCTCCGCGATGCCCATGAATACCTTGAAGCCCATATACAACTGGAAGGCCACGAACAGTGATTCACCCTTGGCGCCAAGCCGCAGGCAATCGTTCCAGTCGGCATGGAGGCCGACCGGCATCCCGTGTGCGCCCATCCGGTCGAGACTGAATTGAAGTGCCTGCCGCAGGTGCTCATATACCGTAGCTTCGCCGTGATCCGAATAAGGAATGACCTCATCGGTGAAGTCCCAGTTGCCGCTTTCATTTAAGTATTTGATTACCGTCGGGAACAGCCACAGGGCATCGTCGGCCCGGTAGTGTGGATGACCGGTCTCCCGCACATACTCAGGGTCGTCTGGTGTTCCCTCATGGCCCGGGTTATGGTCGAATTTCACCAGCGGCAGCCCGCCGCCGTTGGATACCTGGGCAGAGATCATCAGCCGCAGGCGTTCGAGGGCCATCTCATGGTCCAGATGGATAATGCCCTGGATGTCCTGCACCGTATCCCGGTAGCCGAGCCCGTTGCGCAGGCCGGAGTACTGGAAGGAGGCAGCTCGCGACCAGATGAAGGTAATGAAGCACTGGTAAGCATTCCAGGTGTTGATCATATGGTTCAGGTTGCTGCTTGGAGTCTGGACCTGGAAGCGGTTAAGCTTGCTGTGCCAGAAGGTCTTCAGTTCTTCAAGCTCCCGGTCTACCACGGACAAATCCTGATAGTGGCTAAGAATGCCTGAAGCTCCCTCTTCATCATATTGCCCCAGCAGGAAGGCAATTTCCTTCTCTTCTCCCGGCTGCAGCTCCACATTCATCTGCAGGGCACCGCAGGCATTGGCATTGTAGTTCAGCGAGTTCGAGCATTGCCCGTTCTCCACGGAGAGCGGATTCCCGTAGCTGCGGTAATCTCCAAGGAACGTATCGCGGTCCCCGTCATAACCGGCCACCTCTGCTCCGGCCGCGCCGAAGAATCTCCAGGTTTGCTCTCCCGCGATGTTTTCATTGATGACTTGAAGAATTTTATCGTGCTTGAAGTAGGTCCGGGAAATAAATAGCGTGTATTGCAGGTTCACGGTATCTTGCTCATAGTTGTTGTCATTGGTGAATTCGGCGAAGCCGAAGAGGGCCAGCTTGCGAGCCGCAGTGCCGTCATTGCGGATCTTCATACGCCATACTTCATAGGTCTTGTTCAGCGGTACGTAGTATAAGGACTCGGTATGAATGTTGTCATAATCTGAGACGATGTTCGTGTAACCGGTTCCATGATGGCAGACGGACTTGTATCGCTCCAGATCCTTCCCTACCGGCTGCCAGGAGCCGGACCAATAATCCCCGTTCTCCAGGTCTTTGACATAAATGTAGCGCCCAGGTTCGTCCTTGGAGTTGAAGTGATAGCGGATATGCCGTCCGTTGGCCCCGGATTTCACGAAGCTGTAGCCCCCGGCGTTACCTGAGATAATCGCACCGTATTCCGGCGAGCCGAGATAGTTGGCCCAAGGAGCAGGCGTATTCGGCTTCGTAATCAGGTACTCTTTGTTCTTGTCGTCAAAATGACCGTATTGCATAACCATTCCTCCTCATGATAGATGGCAGGCAGGGCTGTGAACGCGCGTTCATAAATGACCGAAGAATCCCGCCCAATTCCATTATAAGACAGTTGTGGTCTTACAATATACCCTATATTTGAGAAAAAAACAAACAGTAGAGTCTTTTTATAGCAGTTTCCTATATTTGAATGGGCTCATGGCCTTGTTAAGATCAAAAGGAAGGTCTATGTGAGTGCAGAAGGATGGCTGGAGGTATAAGGAGGAGTGCACGATGAGTGTAAAGCAATGGTCTGAAGATACGATATCCTACGATTTAAATGGTGAATGGACTATCCGGAGAGCAGAGCCCGAGGAGTGGGGAGTATATTGCTCCGTCTATTATAACATGGAGTATAACGGCTTTTTTAGAGAAGAAGTTTATGCGAATCCGCGCAGGAATGCCTTTTGGATATACAAGGGGGAGAGTAGAATCGGCGGAGTCCGGATGTCACCGAATGTGATCTACCATCTCTTTGTAATCCCTCCGTTTAACGATTCACTCGGAATATTGAAGCAGCTTAAAAAGTTGTTGATTCAGTGGTCTGACCGGAAGGAACCGATACGGACCTATGAGGTTCTGCCGGATCAGGTTCAGCTATACGCACGGGCAGGCTTCTGGCCGGATGAATTCAGATGCCGCTGGATGCAGCGGCCTACAGAAGAATTCCACATTAAATGGGAGGATGATCTGAGAATTGAGAGTCCAGAAGTGGAGGGAACTGAGGACGGAGGCAAACGGTTCATCCTTGCAGAAGAGATTGCCCGCTGTGATTTTGAGAGCTTTAGAGGCGGCTTAGATGCGACCCGGCGGAAGCAAACTGTTGTGAAAGATTTCCTGCCTACTGATCCTAATTACTCTAATGAAAAATTAACACAGGCCTCCACACTGGTATTTGATAAGGCCACGGGACAGCTCATTGCCAACTGCCGGCTGTGTCTGCAGGATCATGTGGCGGCAGTCTATAGCATTGGCGTTAATCCCGCTTATCGTGGGAGAAGACTGGCTACACGTATGCTGAAAAGAGCCCTTACCACTCTGAAGGGGACTTATCCGCTGCTGAGATTGTATGTAATGGAGGGAAATGATGCGGAATCTGTGTACTATAATCTCGGGTTTAAGCCCGGGGTGCAGGAGGTTCAGAAGATGGTTATCCCGGTGAATTAACGGAAATAAGCGATCCACAGGATCAACCAGGGCACCCTTAGGGTGTCTTTTTTCAACTTTTCAAATGAACCGCAACACAAGGTTGGGAGAAGATTCGCAATTGTGCAATGATATTTGTCACAAAAAAGGGGGTTTGTAGAGTTAATGTAGAGGACTGTCGGATAGTATTAGAAACTAAGAGATTATTATACACAACCTGTCGGTATCCCGTTAGTACGATTTGGTGAACGCCTGCATAGGAAGGGAGGAATTTACAGGTAACAGGCAAGCGGTCTATGAACAATAGGAAGTGTCGGCTGATCCCATAAAAGTCCCATTAGATGAGGAGTACAAAAAAAGATGACAACATCGAAGAAAAGGAATAAAAGATGGTCACGCACTCTGGCCGCCTCTTTATCAATTGCGCTGGTCACCGCCAACTTTGCGGTGCTTGGTCCCGTGGCCCATGCGGCTGTAGCGGAGAATGAAGGCTCGGAACAAATTTTCACTTCGGAGAAGTACCGGAGTTTCACCAAAGACGGCAGCAATGCTGTAAACTTAACCTTCCCTGAGCTCTTTATCACCGCAGGTCCGGGTGAAATGATGACAGGGGCTACGGTTGTAATCAACGGATATAAGTCAGGTGACAAAATTACGTTCGCAACGGCGGATACGGGAATTACAGCTGCCTACGGCCCGGGAGACGGTGTCTATATATTAAAAGGCGTAGCTTCAACTGCAGATTATCAGAGCGTATTGGAAAATGCCGAATTCACTATGACATCACCAGGAGAGCGCAGTCTGACCTTCGGCCTTGGTCCTGTCCCGGCCTTTAATAAAAACGGCCATTTCTATGAGTATGTGTCGGAAACCAGCATCAAGTGGCCGAAAGCCAAGGCGGATGCCGAGAAGAAGAGTTATTATGGACGTCAAGGGTATCTGGTGACGATTACTGACCCGGATGAGAACGCTTTTATTGTCGATAAGACTCCGGTAATTGGCTGGATTGGCGGGAAAGACGTAGCCCGGGCGGTAGACGGGAACGGAAAGGCCACCCAAAATGTCTCTACCTTGCAGAGCATTGGAAAATATAACGGCTACGGCGATTGGCGCTGGGTAACCGGACCGGAAGGAATGGTGCAATACGAAGGCAAATCCGGCCTTCCTTTCTATAAGGGGTATAACATTAATGGAAAAAATAATGATACTGCCACAGTTCCCAATGTTACCGATGCAACTTACGGCACTATGTACGCTAACTGGGCTACGGGAGAACCCAATGACGCCACGTTCGAGCATGTGGTCCATATTTATTCTAGCGGTCAATATAAAAGTAAATGGAATGATTATGCAATCGACAACAAAGTAGATGCCTACCTTGTTGAATACGGCGGCATGCCAGGCGATTCTACCACAAGCATTAACACAACAATTACACTGGTGGATAAAACCCCGCTGAAGCAGGACAACGACGCAGCAGCAGAATATCTCAGCGAGACTCCGCCAATCTATACTCAGGCGTCTCTGACCGTTCTTCAAAAGGCAGTGGATGCGGCGGAAGTTGTCCTTAAAGATGACCATGCTTCCCCGGAGGAGATTGAAGCTGCCCGCAAGGGTCTGGAGGATGCGATTGCCGGATTGGTTAAGCAGCCGCCAGTGGCTGATAGCGCAAGCTATACCGAGGGCAGCAACAATCAGGTATCCATTAAGTTCGACAAGCCGGTTAAGTTCAATGAAGGCGATGCCGACCCTACGGATGACTTCAGAGTGACACTGGACGGAAAAGTGGTGGATCTTACGAATGCTGTAGTATCCGACCAAGATCCTAGTGTCATTATTCTGACCCTGGCCAGCCCGCTGGTTAATGACCCTGTGGTTAGAATCGAATATGATGCCGCAGAGTCGGCAATCCAGGCTCAGACACCGGGGAAGGAGCCAGTGTCCGACTTTACACTCATTGCGAACGGACCGTTTGGTGATTCCTTGGAAATTGAAACGCCTGCTAAGGGAACAGAGGTATATGGAGCAGACTTCCCGCTCCCGGTAACCGGACAAGCTGCACTGGACTCGGTGGTTACGGCTGCTGTGTATAAAGTGGATGTCCACCCGAATGCGCATCTGTTCGACCTTGAGGTAGGGATTACGGTAACCGATGATGTCTATAAATGGGACACCAAGCTGCCGGGTCCGCTGGCACCGGGCTCCTACCATGTGGCGGTGACTTCGACCAAGACATTCGGCGATGAAGTAAGAACAGAAACGAAGCTGGTGCCGTTCACGGTACCGCAGCTGGAATTGACCCATGTGGCGGTAAACGAAGGCCAGCCGGATCACGCGGTACTGACTTTCAACCAACCTGTTGGTTCTGCGTTGACCGATGCTGACTTCACCGGGCTTACCGTCGATGGACGGAAAGTGATTGCTGTGAAGTCCGTACAGGGCGATAAAGTAGAAGTCGTTCTGGAGGAAGCGCTCGGTCCAGATGATGCGCTGATCGTAGGGTACGATCCCGCTGCCGGTAATGTTACGGCTGAAGGCAACGTTCTGAACGAATTGAAGCCGATCCAGGCCGGCGAGCAGTCAGGCATCACGAAGAATAACAATGTGATTCCGCTTCAGCTCGTTGCTGCTTATCCCGAAGCGGGGCAGCTCAAGCTGGTGTTTAATAAGCCGATCAACGATCTGACCGATCTGGCCGGATTCACTTACGGCGGCGTGCCGCTTCAGGCACCTTTTGAGATTAACGGCAATGAACTTATCGTTTCAATTCCCGCAGATCATAACGGCGGCATGCTCAGCTACGATCCGGAGCTTGGCAATGTAACGGAGAACGGCAACAAGAATAACCCGCTTACAGGATTGCAGCCGGGCATTGACCTAGGCGGGGATAGCAAATATATCGCAGACGGCGGCAAGCTGCCGGAGAACGGTCTGGGATTAACGGCAGGGGATAAGCCGGTATCGCTGAGTCCAGCCTTCCAGCCGGATGTACCAAGCGGCTATCAGGCGACCGTGCCTAATGAGACGGGTACTATTGCGCTGAATCTTGCTCCGGCAGGAGACAACGATACGCTGCGCAAGGTTAGCTTGAACGGTGTAGAGGTTCCTGACGGAGACTGGAGCAAGCTGCCGCTTCAGGAAGGGCTGAACATCATCCAGGTAGATATTGTGGATGCGAAGCGTCCGGGCGTTAAGCTGGGGCAATACCAGATTCAGGTTATCCGCGCAAGCGGGAAGCTCGTATCGCTTGATCCTTCGAGCGGCACACTGCAGCCTGAGTTCAAGCCTGAAACTACCAAGTACGACGTCACTGTAAGCAACAGTGTATATGAAATATCCCTTAAGCCGTTTACTCTGGACCCTGGAGCCACGGTAACGCTTAGCATTGCCGGTGAAGCACCAGTACAGGTGAAGGGCGGCGAATGGAGCTCGGCTCTTTTGCTGAAGGTTGGGAAGAATGAGGTTGTGGTAACCGTCAAGGATTCTGCAGGCGGAACGAACACCTACACCGTAACTATCACCAGACAAGAGCCTGCTCCATCAGGCGGAGGTTCTGCTCCGGCTCCAGCAGCGCCTGAAACATCCAAGACCGAAGTGATTCAGGTGGATGTGGCCATCGGCGGAGCCAATGCAGCTGGCATCACGAAAGTGCCGGTACAGCGCACCACTCAGAGCAATGGCATGATCACCGATCTGGTCCGCTTCACCAAGGATAAGGCCGAAGAAGCGGTGAAGAAGGCAAAGGAGACGGGACAAAGCATTGCCCGTGTAGTCATCCCGGATGCGGCGGACAATGTCAGCGAAGTGAATGTCCAGATCCCGGCGGAGACCGCCAAATTGCTGAAAGAGAACGGAATTGTACTGGAAATCTATACGGAGAACGCGATTGTGCGTGTTCCGAATGAATCGCTGGAAGGCATCGGACAAGACTTCTATTTCCGGCTGGTGCCGGTGAGAAGTGTAACAGAGCGGAGTGAAATCGAGAAGAGAGCCACGCTCGAAGCTGTGGTCCGTGAAGTGGCCAAGGACAACAAAATCGAAGTGGTCGCCAGACCGATGACCATCGAGACGAACCTGTCCAGCCGGGCGGTAACCCTGATCCTGCCGTTAAGAGATGTGAAGCTGCCTGCGAATGAAGCGGCGCGTAATGCATTCCTGGCACAGCTCGGTATTTTCATTGAACATACCGACGGCACGAAAGAGGTTGTCAAAGGCAAAGCGGTTACCTATAAAGAGGGACTGCTTGGACTGGAATTCTCGGTAAGCAAATTCAGTACCTTTACGATTATCAACTTCAATAATCAGTCGCCTGCTACGCATGTATCCTATATCGTTGGCTTCCCGGATGGCGAATTCAAGCCGGACGACCGGGTAACACGCTCGCAGATGGCACTCATGCTTGCCCGGAATCTGGGCTATGATGCTAGTGCGCCTGTAGGCACTCTTCCCTTCCCGGATGTGGCTGTCCGTCATTATGCGGCAGCAGCCATTGCCTTCGTGAATGCACAGGGCGTAATGAAGGGTGATCCGGCCGGGAAATTCCGGGGGAATGCACCGATTACGAGAGCAGAGATGGCCGCTGCTGCTGCCAACTACCTGAAGCTTGCAGTACCGGCTGACGGAAAATCGAGCTTCAACGATACAACTGGACATTGGGCACAAGGTGTCATTGAAGCCAATGTGAAGGCGGGCTTGCTCAAGGGCTACCCGGACGGCAGCTTCAAGCCGAATGCTTATCTGACCCGTGCGGAAGCTGTAGTCATTGTTAATCAGATGTTTGACCGCGGCCCGCTCCATGGAGCAGATGCGGTGAAATTCCCGGATGTCTCCAAGAATCATTGGGCCTACCTGGATATCCAGGAGGCTGTCATCGACCATCAGTACCGGATCGACAGTGAACAGAAGGAACAACGGGTTACAGAATAAATGGATAGGGGTTGGAGGAGAGATCATTCTCCTCCAACCCCTAAATCATTAAATTTGAAGTATAATGGTTATAATACCGTACCGATTTCCAGTTGCGAAGGAGATCCGAATGAGAGCAATCCTGATTGACGATGAAGAATTGGCACTAAAGGCTTTGGAACGCCAATTGCATGCGCTTGGGTGTTTTGAGATTATCGGCAAATATACCGATCCGTTGCAAGGACAGCAAAAGGTGGAGGAGACCGAGACCGATATTGTGTTTCTCGATATCCATTTACCGGAGCTGAGCGGGATTGAGCTGGCGGAGAGGCTGCTGGAACGCAGACCCGATCTGCAGGTTGTATTCGTAACGGCATATGATAAGTATGCGATCAAGGCTTTTGAGCTGAATGCCCTGGACTATTTGCTTAAGCCGATTCATATAGACCGTCTGAAGCTTACAGTTCGGAGATTGAATGCTCAGCAGAAGAAGCCTGGCTTGGCAGCCCGGGCAGCGTCAGCGCAGACAAGCTGGAAGATGCTGATGCTTGATGCCTTCAGGATCTACGAAGGGAGTCAGGAGCTTCCGTCACTGCAATGGAGAACGGCGAAGGCGCAGGAAATCTTCTTTTATCTGCTGCATCATCGCGGCAAAGTGGTCAGTAAAGCGACTCTGATTGAGCTGCTGTGGGCTGATTTTGATCTGAATAGGGCCTATCCGCAGTTATATACCGCTGTGTATCATATCCGCAAAATGCTGGAGCCCTTCAGCAGAGAACGGATTCTCCTGCAAAATACGGCGGACGGCTATCTGCTCAAGCTGGATGGCATCTGCCTGGACGTTGATGAGTTTGACCGCTTTATCCAAGCGGGGTTAGAGCTCTCGAATGACACACTGCCTGAATATGAACGAATCCTGAAGCTGTTCAAGAGCGAATATCTGGAGGGGTACGATTATGTGTGGGCGGAGCTTGAACGGCAGAGATTCCAATTGCAGTGGATTCGGCTCAAGCTGAATCTGGTCCGCTGGTATATGGGCATAGCAGAATATGAACAGGCCTTCAAGCATATTGAACAGGTCTGCACCCGCTATCCGTTAGAGGAGCAGGCGCAATTATTGTACATGCAAATATCGGATAGAATGGGCTTTCATTTTCTAGTGCAAAGACAATATGTCATGCTGGAAACGGCCATGGAAGCAGAGGTTGCGGAGAAGCCGAGCCGGGAGATTGTCACATGGTATAGGGATTGGGACAACAAGCGTCAAAAAGGGTGAATCCGTGGATTCATCCTTTTTGCCCTATCTAAATTATGATATATTTAATCTTGAATGAACTTGTTCTGCAAAGACCCGACGAAGGAGCACCCCATGACCCAATTTGTCTACAAGCAGATTATTGCTGATCTCAAAACGAAGATCTTTGCCGGGCAGTACGCCGATATGAAGCTGCCGGATGAGCGCAGTCTCAGCGAGGCGTATCAGGTTAGCCGCAGTACCATTAAGCGTGCGCTGATGAAGATGGAGAGCTCGGGCATTATTTTTAAGAAACGCGGCTCAGGCACCTTCATCAATCCGTTATACATAAAGAACGATTCGATCTTCAATTACGAGGGCTCTAATCTGGGGGTGTCGGATAACTTCCAGATGCACGGCAAGAAGCCGGAGATCAAGGTACTGACCTTCGAGGTCATCCGCCCCACGGAGGAGCTTCAGCGGGATTTGTTCCTGATGCCCCATGATTTCGTGTATAAGATCGTGCGTCTGCGCCTGTTTGAAGGTGCGCCCTTCATGATTGAGACGGGATATATTCCGATCAAAATTGTGCAAAATCTCGACCAGACGATTATCGGGGGGTCGATTTTTCATTATCTGGAGGAGTCGCGCAATCTGGCGGTGACCAAATCCTTTTTGTCTATTTTTGCCGAGCCTTCGCTGCCGAATGACCAGGAGCTGCTCCATCTGAAGGAGAATGAACCTGTTGGGATTATGGAGGGGATCTTCTTCCTGGATAACGGCACACCGTTTGAATTCTCGCATATGCGCTTCCATTATGAGTATCTGAAGTTCAATACGTTCGTGTCTGTGCATTGACGGATGAATGGCGTAAATAATATAACTGAAGCATAGCAGGCCGGGAGGAGCCCCGGTCTTTTTTTGTATAACAAATTAATCCATAATTATAAAAATAAACATTTTTTGTGCGTGATTTGCAGAGAATTTCATACTATGTTCAATATTTCACAATATTGGACCGTATTAATTTCTAAAAAGATTGAATTTCTGAAATGCAGATGTATGATGTAACTGTAGAAGTGATACATTCAATTTACAAAGAAAAAGATTAGGGAGTGGAAGACATGGGATTAACAATCGAACAGGTGGATTATTCCTCCAAAATGTATCTGGCAAAGCTTGACGCTTACTGGCGCGCAACGAACTACATCTCCGTAGGCCAGCTTTATTTGAAGGATAATCCGTTGTTAAGAGAACCGCTGAAGGATGCAGACGTTAAAGTGAAGCCGATCGGACACTGGGGAACCATCCCTGGGCAGAACTTTATCTATGCGCACCTGAACCGTGTAATCACTAAATATGATCTCAATATGTTCTATATTGAAGGCCCGGGCCATGGCGGTCAGGTTATGGTTTCGAACTCTTATCTGGACGGAAGCTACACCGAAATCTATCCGCAGATCACTCAGGACATTCCTGGCCTGAAAAAGCTGTTCAAGCAGTTCTCCTTCCCTGGCGGTGTTGCCTCCCATGCTGCTCCTGAAACACCTGGATCGATTCACGAAGGCGGCGAGCTGGGATACTCCCTGTCGCACAGCGTGGGTTCGATTCTCGATAACCCTGATCTGATCTCTGCAGTAGTTGTAGGTGACGGCGAAGCAGAAACCGGCCCTCTGGCCGCTTCCTGGCTGTCCAACCGGTTCATCAACCCGATTACAGACGGTGCTGTATTGCCGATTCTGCATTTGAACGGCTTCAAGATCAGCAACCCGACCATCCTCTCCCGGATGAGCAGAGAAGAATTGACCGCATATTTTGCCGGAAACGGCTGGGAAGCATTCTTCGTAGAAGGCGAGAACCCGGATCTGATGCACCCGGAAATGGCTAAGGTGCTGGACATAATTGTAGAGCGCATTGCCGCCATTCAAAAGAATGCCCGCGAGAATAACGATACTACACGCCCTGTATGGCCGATGCTGGTCTTCCGTACGCCTAAGGGCTGGACGGGTCCAAAAGCATGGGACGGCGTGCCGAATGAAGGCTCCTTCCGTGCCCACCAGGTGCCGATTCCGGTCGATCAGAAGAACATGAAGCATGCTCCGGCATTGCTTGAATGGCTGAACAGCTACAGACCTGAAGAATTGTTCGATGAGAACGGCCGTCTGAACGCGGATCTGGCTGAGCTGCTGCCAACCGGCGACAGACGTATGGGGATGAACCCTGTAACGAATGCCGGCAAGCTGATCAAAGATCTGCACAAGCCGAATTTCCGTAACTACGCCCTGGATAATTCCGTTCCGGGTCAAGTAATTGCACAGGATATGGCCGTACTGGGCAAATACCTGAAAGAGGTTGTAACCCTCAACGAAGAGAACCGCAACTTCCGTATTTTCGGACCGGATGAGACTATGTCTAACCGTCTGGGACCAGTATTCGAAGTGACCAAGCGCCAATGGATGGATGCCATTCAGGAACCGCAGGATGAATTCCTCGCTCCATACGGCCGTGTCATTGACTCCCAGTTGTCTGAGCATCAGGCTGAAGGGATTCTGGAAGGTTATGTCCTGACTGGACGCCACGGATTCTTCGCCAGCTATGAAGCCTTCCTGCGCGTGGTTGATTCGATGATCACCCAGCACTTCAAGTGGCTGCGTAAAGCGACAGATCAGACCTGGAGAGAAGATATTCCTTCCCTGAATGTGATCGCTACATCGACCGTGTTCCAACAGGACCATAATGGCTATACCCACCAGGATCCGGGTCTGCTCGGTCATCTGGCTGACAAGAAGCCTGAATTCATCCGTGAGTATCTGCCGTCTGATGCGAACAGCTTGCTGGCCGTATTCGACACGATCCTGAATGACCGTCAGAAGATCAACCTGATCGTATCCTCCAAGCATCCGCGTCCGCAGTGGTTCTCGGCTGACGAAGCTCAGGAGCTGGTAACTAAAGGCCTCAAGATCATTGACTGGGCCAGCACCGACAAAGGCGGAGAGCCGGATCTCGTGATTGCTTCTTCGGGTACAGAACCAACTATGGAAGCCTTGGCTGCCATCTCGATCCTGCATGAGAAGCTGCCTGAACTGAAGATCCGTTACATCAACGTAGTTGATCTGCTGAAGCTGAGAAGCCAGAAGCTTGATCCGCGCGGCTTGTCTGACGAGGAGTTTGATCAATTTTTCACAAAAGATAAACCGGTCATCTTTGCCTTCCACGGCTATGAAGGCCTAATCAAAGACCTGTTCTTCGACCGCCACAACCATAACCTGCATGTGCACGGCTACCGCGAGAATGGCGACATCACTACACCGTTCGATATGCGCGTACTCAACCAGATGGACCGCTTCGATCTTACGAAGGAAGCTGTGATGAGCCTGCCAAATGCAAGCAAATACCAGGCTATCGCTGACGAGATGGACGCCATCGTGCAGAAGCATCATGCATACATCCGCGAAGAAGGCATCGACCTTCCAGAGGTTGAGAACTGGGTATGGAAGTCTTTGAACTAAGCTCATGATGATAGTGTCATTTCATTAATAATTTAGTAGGCTTCAATCAAGGAGCGCTCCGGTTAGTCATGTTGATGGCTGCGGGGCGCTTTTTTTGTGGTAAATCGTAGATGTATTGGTGACATTAAAAAGATTATGGGGGATTAGTTCTTCTGCATGCTCGCATATGTGGCGGAACAGGAACTTAGAAGAATCGTTCAGGCAGGCATAAGGCATTGAAGAGGCTCTTCTACATTCTAACGGAGACTGAAGGAGTATGAGGATTCATCAACAATGATTCACATAGAGTCTCTATGTGAATCATTGTTAGGTATTACTTTACCCAGACCATATATAAGGTTTGACCATCTACATTCTCTTCATCAGCAAAAACATTGAAAAAGCGTTGATTGGAGTTTAGTGTTTTTTCTCGTATAAGGTTATAAAGTAATGCAAACGCTAATTTAGGGTCACCAGTAATATATCCTTCAAATTCGGTACCTATTTTATTAAAAGCGTCGCCACTATAAACCCATTCTTCTGCTTCACGCATAGTATCGAAATTGATCATTTCTTTAAACCAGCGGATATCTTTTTTGTTTACCCTCTGATTCTCTTCTTTGATGAAGTGAGAAGAGTAGTCATCGGTGTTATGTCCATCGCCCAAGTCAAAGCCTCCTTGTTACAATATATATAATGTAGTATATCTAAATCTTTTCATATTAAGGAACCAAGCATGAAACTGATACTAAACCTCCTGCTCTCGCACTATCAATCTTAAACGTAATACCTATAGTATCACCTGACTCTAGGTGTGAATTCCCACCGAAATTGTTACGGTAAGTTGATATACTCCCATGAAATGAATAATTAGAGGGCTGATTGTGAGGGGCGTAAATATTTGCTCCATTTAAAAAGTGTGTAAGTCCAGAAGCTGTAGTCACACTACCATTCAATGCTGAAACGGTGACTTATGGTCCAAAAGCAGCTATTCCTGCTGGAGTAAGTGACAATCCCCAAGATAAAACCTTGTTAAAGGAATACTACCCAAGTATTTAAGAAAAAGTAATTTTAATTTTATTCATAATAATATCGAACTGCTATTGAAACAGCGAAACAAATTTCAAGGACTCCGATAAGCTCAAATATGAGTATCTATTAGTTGGAGTACATCCGTAGATGGGGCGTTGGTCTCCGGGACCTCCGGCTGCAATGCCCTCTTCCGCTGCCCCGCGGTGAGTACAGGCACCCCACCCCTCCCATTCATCTCCACCATGTGCTTCCAGTAGCGCTTCGGCATCAGTGAGGAGCGCAGCCGGTCGCTCTTGCGCTCCTTGATGCCGATGGCATTGTAGAATCCGGTCCATAAGCGGCGGTACGCTTCCTCCGTCTCATCGGGCTCGGGCGGGGTCCACCCGCTTAACGGCACGATGGCCTCCCGCCCGGGCTCATGAATCAGCGCAGCCCCATGCGTCTGGTCGTAGATCATGAAGCTCTCCCCTTGGAACCGGTCGCAGAAGTGCTCCTGAATCACAGGAAGCACATAGCCCTGCGGCTCAATGACTGCGGCCATGACCGGTCCGTATACAGAGAAGCGGACGAAACCCGTATATAGATGCGCTTCCCGCCGGAGTTGTTGAACGGCCTTCATCAGCCTATTAACAGTATCATCAGCCAGCATATTCATCACCTTGCGGCCATGCCGGAAGCCTAGGTACAGGAAGTTCAGCAGCAGCATTTCCTTATCGGGGGCGCAGCTCCAGAAGCCCAGACGCACCAGCTCCTCGGCTTCGCGGCTGATCCGCAGCGGCAGGGACTTCAGTACCCGCGCTGCCTTCTCCTTGTCGGTCTCAATCCATTTGGCTTCCAGCAACAGGCCTGCTTCACCGCCTTCAGCATGAATCGCCAGCGGAATCTCCTTCCAGGCATAGCTCTCAAATACACAGCACAGCAGACCCCCGAAGCTTCCGTCATAGGTGTACGCCAGTGCGGATGGCTTGAACATCAGGCCTTCGCTCCCTTCTTGAGCAGGTTCCAGCCATCTGCTGCCGGAAGGGCTGACAGGTTGAAGTCGTCGAACAGCGTGAGCTGTTCCACCTTCGGCTGCTGGAGAGCCAGCTGCTCCCCGGACATGAGTGAGCGAAGCAGCGTATGCTCGCTTACCTTCAGCCCCTCCAGCGGCTTGTCCTTACAGGTGATGAAGAACTGGGCACGCTTGAGGACCACTCCCAGCTTCTTCAGCGCATGGAAATCGAGCGATCCGGCCCGTCTGGCCTTTACGATCCGCTGAGCGCTTCTTACGCCGATGCCGGGTACACGCAGCAGCATCTCGTACGGGGCGCGGTTGATCTCAACGGGGAACTGCTCCCGGTGGTTAACGGCCCAGCTGCATTTGGGGTCCAGCAGCGGGTTGAAGTTCGGCACGGCCTCATCCAATAATTCATTCGCCTTGAAGCCGTAGAAGCGCAGGAGCCAATCGGCTTGATAGAGCCGGTGTTCCCGCAGCAGCGGCGGCTTGGTGTCTAGAGCGGGCAGGAGGGAATCCTCTACTACAGGGGTATAGGCGGAGAAGAAGACGCGCTTGAGCGAGTATTTACGGTATAAGCCTTCCGTCAGATTAAGGATCTGGTAATCTGTATCTGGCGTTGCTCCCACGATCATCTGGGTGCTTTGTCCAGCCGGAGCGAAGCGGGGCGCATGATTATACCGGACGATATCGGAGCGGTTCTCCTTGATCCGGTTCGTAATCAGCCCCATCGGCTTCAGGATGGACACCTTGCTCTTATCGGGAGCGAGCCGTCCGAGGCTCTCCTGGGAGGGCAGTTCGATGTTGACGCTCATGCGGTCGGCGAGCAGCCCCAGTCTGGACAGCAGGGCTTCGTCTGCTCCAGGGATAGCTTTTACATGAATATAACCGTTAAAATGATAGACATTGCGAAGCAGCTCAAGTGCGGCGATTAACTGCTCGGTGGTGTAGTCCGGACTGCGCATAATGCCTGAGCTGAGAAATAATCCTTCTATATAATTACGGCGGTAGAATTGCATGGTGATATCTGCGATCTCTTCGGGGGTGAAGGCAGCCCGGCGGATGGGGTTGGACTTGCGGTTAATGCAATAGGCACAATCATATACACAACCGTTGGTCATTAGCACCTTCAGCAGCGAGATACAGCGGCCGTCCGCCGCGAAGCTGTGACAGATGCCCATCGCGGAGGTGTTGCCGAGTGCCCCGGCCTGGCCCTTGCGGTCGGAACCGCTTGATGTGCACGCCACATCGTATTTGGCGGAAGCGGTCAGAATCTCTAGTTTCTCCATTACATCCACGGTCTCAATCCCCCTCATATGTGAGCATTATATACCGAACGTACGTTCTTGTCAAAAGCGTAAACCATCTCCCTGGCCGCCTGCAAAATGTATGCGCATTCCTTCTTGTGCTATAATAGAAATTGATGGTTCATCGAATGAGGAATCATACGGTTATTGAAAATCGGGTTAGGAGTGTTGCTGAAGTGAGAGGATATAACATATGGCGGCCCATCATGCTGATTGCGGTTGCTCTGCTGACAAGACAGTTAGTGACAAGTATTTGCCTTATGTTCGGCATGTCGCAGGAATCGGCAGGCAGTGTAGCCATGCTGGGCATGATTGTTGCTGCACTTATTATGTACAACCGCATGATGAAGGGCCGCCGCCGCAGATAAAATAAATAGAAGATCCGGACGTATCTATTCGAGCGGAGCGGATTGCATAGGAACAGGCTTGAGAGACGCCCGCACAGGTGTCTTTTTATTTTAGCACTGTCTTTTTTACTAAATAAATTTATGCAGACAGGTGTGTATCCCGGCGATCCGGCAAGCGGTGCTTGAATAATATGGCTGGAGCTTATATTCTTAGAAGGATATGCTATATGAAGACCATACAGATTCAAGGTAACGTACATTCCCTTCGGGAGGGCGTTATTTATAGAATCAACCCACAGCATGGGAAATGAACATACAGGAGGAAACCAATTGAGTACACAGAACATTGGAGTGCCGTTAGAGGGTTTTGCAGAATTTAGCCGGACGGTAGCCGCAGAAGGTGCAGTACTGCTTAAGAATGAGGGAAAGGTGCTTCCGCTGGGTAACGGTGAGAGCGTTGCTGTTTTTGGGAGAATACAGGTGAATTATTACCGCAGCGGTACAGGATCGGGCGGTAGCGTTCACGTTGCATATACGACGAATCTGCTGGATGGACTGCGCAGCAAGAAGAACATTAGCGTGAATGAAGAGCTGGCTGCAGCCTACGAGGCCTGGATCGGGCTTAATCCGTTCGATGACGGCGGGAAGGTATGGGCTGCGGAGCCGTGGAACCAGAAGGAAATGCCGCTTACAGATGAGCTGGTCAAACAAGCACGAAGCCAGTCAGCCAAGGCGGTTGTGGTGATTGGACGTACAGCGGGCGAGGATCAGGATAATGCCGATACCGCAGGCAGCTACCGGCTGACGGAAGATGAGAAGGCGATGCTTGTCTCGGTTACGGCTCATTTTGAACAGACGATTGTGGTGCTTAACGTGTCCAACATTATGGATATGAGCTGGGTAAATGACGCTGCTTATGTGAATCCTATCTCTGCTGTGATCTATTCCTGGCATGGCGGTATGGAGGGCGGCCACGCAATCGCCGATGTTCTGGCCGGAGAGGTTACGCCAAGCGGCAAGCTGACGGACACCATCGCGTATTCCATTGAAGATTACCCGTCGACCCGCAACTACGGCAATGAGTTCAAGAACCTGTACGAGGAAGATATCTATGTAGGCTACCGTTATTTCGAAACCTTCTGCCCTGATAAGGTTCAGTATGAATTCGGCTACGGGATCTCTTACACGACCTTCAGGCTGGAGCCGGAGGAAGCGAAGCTGGTGAACCAGGCGGGTGAGCCGCAGATTGAAATCGGCGTTACCGTAACGAATACGGGAGCCGTATATGCCGGTAAAGAAGTAGTGCAGGTGTATTACGAAGCGCCGCAGGGACAGCTGGGTCAACCAGCCAAAGCGCTGGCAGCCTTTGCTAAGACCAAGCTGCTGGAGCCTGGTGAGTCTCAGCACCTTACCGTGACCTTCCCGCTTCATTCCATAGCCTCCTATGATGACGCCGGAGTGACCGGGCATGCTTCCGCTTATGTGCTGGAAGCCGGGACCTACCGTTTCTATGTTGGCACCAGTGTCAAAGCAGTGTCAGCAGTGCTTCTGGATGGACAAGAAGGTTATGTGCTGGAAGAGCTTAAGGTCGTGGAACAGCTGGAAGAAGCGATGGCGCCTACCGAGAGCTTCATGCGGATGAAGCCGGGTTCCCGCAAGGAAGATGGTTCTTATGAGCTGGCCTCCTCTGAGGTGCCAACACGCAAGGTGGATCTGGCGGAGCGGATTGAACGCAATCTGCCGCAGACGCTTGAGCAGACCGGCAATCAGGGATATACCCTGCGAGATGTCCATGACGGAAAAGTCAGCATGAGCACTTTCATTGCCCAGCTAAGCGACCAAGACCTGGCGGCGATTGTCCGGGGCGAAGGGATGAGCAGCCCGCTGGTGACTCCGGGTACGGCTTCGGCCTTCGGGGGCGTTAGCGACAGTCTGTTCAGCTACGGCATTCCGGTTGCAGCTACAGCGGACGGCCCATCCGGTATCCGTATGGACAGTGGAGCGAAGGCTACACAGGTATCGATTGGCACCCTGCTTGCCGCTACATGGAATGCAGAGCTGGTGGAAGCCCTGTATGTCATGGAAGGCCAGGAATTATTGCGCAACCAGGTGGATGCGCTGCTGGGACCGGGGCTGAATATCCGGCGCAGCCCGCTGAACGGGCGTAACTTCGAATATTTCTCCGAAGACCCGCTGATTTCGGGGATATTCGCTGCCGCATGCACACGCGGAATTATGAAGGGCGGCTCTAATGCGACGCTGAAGCATTTTGCCTGCAACAATCAGGAGAAGCACCGCAGTAAGGTCGATGCTGTCGTATCGGAACGCGCGCTTCGTGAGATCTATCTGAAGGGCTTCGAAATCGCAGTCAAGCAGGGCGGAGCTAACTCGATCATGACCTCCTACAATCCGGTAAACGGGCATTGGGCGGCTTCCAACTACGACCTCAACACCACGCTGCTTCGCGGCGAATGGGGCTTCCAGGGGATCGTCATGACCGACTGGTGGGCCATCATGAACGATGTGGTGAACGGCGGACCGGCAGACCGTAAGAATATGAACTGGATGGTCCGTGCCCAGAACGATGTGTACATGGTCGTCAGCAATTACGGGGCGGAAGTGAACGCTTACGATGATAATACGATCGCATCACTGGAGAACGGCACGCTTACCCGCGGGGAGCTTCAGCGCTCGGCGATCAACATCTGTGAGTTCATTATGAAGGCGCCGGTATTCTCCAGAAAGCACGAGATTATTGAAGCGGTTGATACGTTCAAGGCTGATCCGGCTATCGGGGCTGAGCAGGTACAGGTGCTGAACGAGAACGCACAGGTAACGCCTGCGGTGTCCGGTCCGACCTACATTCAGGCAGACGAGGCGGGCCAGTACCGCATTATTGTCAGCATCATGTCTCCTGAGCCAGAGCTTGCACAGAGCGCCTGCAACCTGACTCTGAATGGACAAGCGGTAACCACCATTCAGACGAACGGAACGGAAGGCCGGTGGATCAGACAGAAGCTCGTCAAGGTTGAGCTGGAAGCCGGACGGTATGAGCTGAAGCTGGACTTCGTCAAGCCGGGACTGCAGATTGAATGGATTGAGTTCAAGCAGGTATAGTATCAGCATCATTGTATCAGTAACCATTGATAGCACCAGCATCAAGGCACCCTCCGGGGTGTCTTTTTTTGCAAATATTGAATTTACATGATCCGCCTGATTCCGCATACCCGCAGGGCCGCCGAATAAAATAGAGATAAAACGGCTACTATGAAGGGATGGCAAGAACGATATGCAAATACATGTAGTGCAGCCGGGCCAGACGCTGTATGGCATTGCGCAGGCCTACGGAATCAGCACAGATACGATAACTGAGGCGAATCAGCTCTCTGCGCCGGGAAGGCTGGTGGCAGGGCAGGCGCTGGTAATTCCGATTGCCGGGCAATATTATTGGGTGCAGCCGGGCGACAGCTACTACAGCATCGCCAAGCGGTTCGGCCTGAAGGCAAGCGGGCTGGCGGAGGTGAACGGGCTGACGCTGAATCAGCCGCTACAAGTCGGGCTCCGGTTGTACCTTCCCCCTGGACCCAGGCGGCAGGCGGAAGTGAACGCTTATGTGGAGCCCCGGGGGGAGAGTGTCTCCGAGCCGCTGCAGAATGCTGCGCGTGAGGCTGCTCCTGAGTTGACGTATCTCGCACCGTTCAGCTTCCGGATCAAGCGGGACGGAACGCTGGTACCGCCGCCTCTGGACGGCCTCGCCTCCATTGCCGCAGAGCATCAGGTGACGCTGATGATGGTCGTGACGAATCTGGAGGATGCCCAGTTCAGCTCGGAGCTCGGGCGCATCATTATGAATGATCAGGAGGTCCAGGACCGGCTGCTTGAGAACATCATTGCGGAAGCGAAGCGGCTGAACTTCCGGGATATCCACTTTGATCTGGAGTTTCTCCGGCCGGAGGACCGTGAAGCATACAATACTTTTCTGCGGAAAGCGGCAGAGGTCATTCACAAGGAGGGCTTCCTGTTGTCCACCGCCCTTGCCCCCAAGACTAGCGCGTCACAGGTTGGGGCCTGGTATACCGCGCATGACTACAAGGTCCACGGTGAGGTGGCCGACTTCGTCATTATTATGACGTATGAATGGGGCTACAGCGGGGGACCGGCGATGCCTGTCTCGCCCATCGGGCCTGTCCGTCAGGTGTTGACCTATGCAGCAAGCGAGATGCCAGCCGGTAAAATCATGATGGGCCAGAATCTGTACGGTTATGATTGGACGTTACCTTTTGTAGCGGGCGGGCAATATGCCAAAGCGCTCAGCCCGCAGGCGGCCATTGATCTGGCAAGGAACAGGAATGCGGCCATTCAATATGACTATAGAGCAGAGGCACCGCATTTCAATTACACCGATGACGAGGGGCGGCAGCATAAGGTATGGTTTGAGGATGCCCGCTCGATTCAGGCCAAGTTCGATCTGATCAAGGAGCTCAGGCTGCGGGGCATCAGCTACTGGAAGCTGGGCCTGCCTTTTCCGCAGAATTGGCTGCTGCTTACGGATAACTTCAAGGTGGTTAAAAAATAGACCGGAGACCCGTGAGGCCAGCAAGCGGCGTAAGAAGCTACACACCAAAACGGATGTGCCCATGCGTAATGGCGGCACATCCGTTTTTTTAAATATACGTATTAGCCCATTAAGCCTTTGAGCCCGCCCAGAAAAGGCCGGATTGACTTAATCATATTGTAGCCCATCTTCATTACCGGCATAGCCTTCTGTACCATTCCGAACATGCCCATGAACCGTCCCAGCCCTCCGATACTGGCAGCCCCGCCTCCACCGCCCATCAGCGAGCCGAGTAGAGGCATGAAGCCGGATACCTCTGCTCTGCGAGCAGCTGAAGAGGATTTCCGTTTCGGGTGCGGCCCCTTACGCGTGCTGGGTCTGGACAGAATCACCGCCTCCTGGTTCAGGTCTGTAATCCACCCTACGTAGGAACGCCCATTATGCAAAGTGATGCAGACCGGCTGGCCTTTCAGCTGCTGTGCCCGCTTGCGGAGCTTTGTTGAATTTGCCATTCGTCATTCACCTCACTGTTCTATTTACTTTATTTTACTCAGAACCTGGGGGGCGGCTTGTGCGGGTATGGAGTTCTGCGGATTATTTTTGAACAACCCGGGGCTGTCTTTGGGCGCGGGATAACGTACTATTAGTAGATAGGTGGAATTAACTTATACTAGTCATTCTATGATTAGGGGGAGAATCGTTTGACCGATATCGGGAAGTTAGCGGCGTTCATCTGCGCCCGCAATACAGGAGACCAGCAGTGCGGGTATGTAGGCAGTACGCTGGATGATGTTATGTATGACCTTAGTAATGGTATGGAGGAAGCCAGTCTGGTGCTGTATGAAGGAGAACGTATTACTGGTGCGATTATCCTGGACATCTATGATGTTGGGGGCGGGCAAGAGGATATTGAGGTATGGGGCCCTTATTATTCAGCTCACCCTGAAGAAGAGCTCCAGCTCTTATTCAACTATCTGAGTGAGACCGCTCAAGCTGAAGCTATAAGGTACGTCCATCTTTTTATTAGTGATGATAATACTGCGCTCATTGAATATGTTGCCCGCTATCGGGCCGAGAAAGTGAACACGCACTACCACTACTCGATCGCTATGGCATCAGCGCCTGACAGCCGCCGCCACATGCACCCTGGCTTGTCCCTGCTGCCCATCACAGAACCTGCCTCCAGGTGGACCGGGGAGATTCTCGATCTGCATAATCAGCAATTTCAAGGTGCAATTCTCACCCCGGAGGAGATTACTGCAGAGATAGAAGACAACAGCAATAGTGAATATGACGTTCACGCTGTCCTTAACGAGGGCCTATTCACCGGATACATAATCGTTAGAAAAAATGCGCGGACCGGCACCCTTCATCTGGAGTACCTGTGTACCCGGCCCGAAGAGAGAAGCCGGGGCATAGGCAGGCAACTGATTGCCTGTCTGGCAGAGAAATACAAAGCGCTGGGTTATTCGGGTATCAGTTTGGTTGTCGGTGAAGAGAATACAGCCGCCATCCGCTTCTACGACAAGAACGGGTTCACCAGGGACCGTGTCATGAGGCATATCCTTATCGGGGGCGGGATGTTCTAAAAATATACAAATTGTGAAGATACAAATAGGATTATAGGCACCACAACTCAAGTCATATCTACACTCTAGGCCTCTGCTAAAATCAACAATGAAAGGAGGAGGACAACAATGTACGAATGGAATGAGATGGTTCAGCGCATGATTGACTGGGTGGAGGAGGATCTTGCGGCTTCGCCTACGCTGCTGGAGATGTCGAGACATTTAGGGTATTCGCCGTATTACTGCACCAGGCAATTTCATGCGCTGACCGGGATGACGCTGCGGGACTATGTCTGGCAGCGCCGGATTGGCCGGGCGGCACTGGAGCTTAGGGACACGGATGCGCGAATTCTTGATATTGCCGTGAAGTTCGGATTTTCCTCCCAGGAGGCGTTCACGCGGGCTTTTCTCAGAGCCTTCAAGCTCACTCCACATGCCTACCGCCAGGCTCCACAGCCGATCCCGCTTGCCATTCGTGCCGAGGTGTTCTCTCCTTATCATTATCTGATCAGGGAGCGGGATAGAATGAGAAAGGTACATTTGCAGGAAGCTGAGATTAAGCTTGAGTGGATACCGGCGCATAAGTTTATCGGCATCCGCGATATCGGCTCTAACAATTACGGAGGATTCTGGGAGAATGGGCATGACTGCGATGAGGTCTCCGGAACTCTGGAGAGTATGTCGCACCTTAAGCTTCCTGGTCAACTGGGCCAGACGGCAGGCTGGTTCTATCAGGAGGGGCGCAAAGGCTATCTGTATGGTATCCTTGTCGCGGCTGACTATGACGGGGCGGTTCCGGAGGGCATGGAGTGTTGGGATATCCCGGAATCGGAGTATCTGGTCTTTTTTCATCCGCCCTTTGATTACTTGCAGGATAATGGGCAGGTAATGCGTATCGTTGAAGAAGTGGCCTGGAATTATGATCCTGCGGTTATGGGCTATATGTGGGACGAAGAGGAGAAACAGGATTATCAGCGGCATTTCCCGGAGGGTTACGGGTATGCGGTGCTGCGGCCGGTCCGTAAGTTAGTTTAACTCCGAACAGCAGTCTGGCTTAAGCAAAAGCGTCCGGCGCTTCTGCTTAAGCTGCTGCCTGTTAGGTTACACAACAACGTTACCTTAGGCGAGGCTCAGCACCGTTTGTGCAAGAGTATCTCCCCGGTGCTCCATTGAGGCTATCCGCGTCAGTAATTCCGCCTGCTGCCCGCGTTGCCGGGAGGTCCAGCTGAGTCTGGAGGAGGCGCCTTTCTTTCGGAGGACAGCAGGGTCGGGTAACGCCTCATATAAGTCTTCCAGCAAAGCTGCCATTGCTTCATACAATGCAGCCATCTCTTCCAAGGCTGCCTGTTGTTGCGGGTCATACACCAGCGGCAGAGAGTTGCGCAAGTAGGCGGCGGCGCAGCGGCGGGCATCTGCCAGGGCCATCATGCAGAAGTGATTGACTGATAACCTGCGGCTGAAGGCTTCTTCGTCCGCTGCGGTATACCATGGTTGATCCAGGAGCCCCTCTCTCCATAGCTCCAGCGCTTTGTATCCTACAGCATAAGTGCCGTTGTTGGCTATGGCCTCAGCCTTCATAGATTCCAGCTTAACGCGGAGCGATGCATACAGATTCTCAAGCGCAGACGGGGCTTCTGACTGATCGCTAAGGCGAATCAACCGGTAAGGCCATTGATCCACATGGAGATATCCTTGACTTATCCTCATATGAGCCTGGAATTCAGGATCAACTTCAAGCTCACTGAAGGTCTCATCGTCAAAATAACTGCGGCACAGCAGCACATCCCCCTCCGCCAGATATCCTGTAATGACTCCCCACTCCGGCGCTACCCTGAGGTTAATGGCAAGGGGCAGTCTGCCTTGGCGGATATCTTCCAGAATCGCCAGCTTCTCGGCTGTGCGCTGCTGCGGCTCTAAGCGGTTGGCCCGGTGGGCAATAAGTCCATAAGCCTTACAGGCGGGGATGGAGTAGTCATAGACGACGAGGGCATCTGCAGAACTGTAGTCCCATACCGGTTCAAAAGCCACTCTCCAGCAGGCTCCCGAATAGCCCATCACCTGCTCATAGGTGGTCTCTATGCCTCTGGCGGTAAGAGCGAGCATCATGGCTCCTGCCCAGGAGCAATCCTGACCCTGCCCGAAGCCCAGCCGCGGAATCCCTTCAATGATGCATTGATCCCGGGAGGAGCGGGTCTGATAGAAATGGCAGCGGTCCTGGCTGTAATGAATCTGTTCACCTTCCGCACAGCTTATGGCATGAATACCTTCGGCATTCAGGTAGACCAGCAGCAGGTAGTCCTGACCCCCGCAGTCGACTAGACTGGGAAACAGCTCATGTGTGGCGGTGAACTGAGTCCAGCGGAAATGCTCATAATGCTTCATTTTGTCCGCAACGCTGCGGTGTGCCTGTTCATTCCCATAATGCGCAGCAATAATCTGCAGCTCATTACTGCTTGAGACATATCCGTTCGAATGGATGTCTATCTTAAGCAACTGGTCCTTCAGCACAAAGGTCGAGTACATGCCGTCAGGGGTCTCATAGGTGACAAGCAGCAGCTTCAGGCGGCCGTCATTCCATGAGTGGGGAAAGAGGTGCTCCCCAGGAATTAAGCTTAAGCGGTCTGAGGCTACGAACTGGTTCACAAGCTGGGTAACATCCAGCTCCTGCTGTCCATCCGTATAGATCGCAGAGAGCACCACGAGCTCCTGGGGCAGCAGAATGCTGTCAATCGAGTGATTTAATGCGGCGGATAGCAAGGGAAGTGTGGCTGTTTCCGGCAGAGACTTGCCGGTCTCCCATTTGGATACTGCTTGGGCGCTGACATGGAGCAGTTCCGCTAATTGTTCCTGTGACAAGCCTTTTGTTTTGCGGAGGGTAGCAATCCGTTTACCAACTTTTTCGCTAACGATCATGCGCAATACAACTCCTATAATGGATTCCGACGTCGTAAGTCTATTATAATATCAGCTCTCGAAATAACCCATATACTGGAGTAGGGCACGCAGCATAACAAAATCAACTGTAGGTTGAGGCAAACTATGATGCGCCAGTTAACCCCCTCCCCATGCGGCTATGTTCCTCCTTAACCATAATAAAAAAAAGACTTGTTCTTCTGAAGAATTCATGATATATTACTTCTTGCGTTGCATTGAATGTTTTCTTTGCGGTCATGGCGGAATTGGCAGACGCGCTGGCTTCAGGTGCCAGTGGTAGCAATATCGTGGAGGTTCGAGTCCTCTTGACCGCATAATGGTTTTAACCGTAATGCAAGCGAAGGCCCTTCTTATATGAAGGGTCTTTTTTTTGCTGAGAAATGATTGTATGCGAAAAACCGAACACAATATGCTCTCGCCAAAGCGAGCGGGCCGGATGAGTGCGGAAAACCGAACACAGCCCCCCTTCCACCACGTACCCGTGATCAAAGGGGGCTGCTGTGATACACGCGCTAGATTATCCCTGCCAGAGGTCAGCAATCCGCACCGACTGGCCGGTTTTCATGGAGCGGTTGGCAGCAATGCCGGTCATAATGGACATCGCGCCGTCCTTGTGCGAAGCTGCGCGGTTGAAGCGGTCCTCCTGCTTTTTATCAAAAATATCGCTCAGCAGCACCGGATCGCCGCCGCCATGTCCGCCACTGCTGCTCTCGAACTCCACGCTGTAAGGCTCCTTGAAGTGCGGATAGATCATAATGCTGACACCTTCCAACGCGCCTTCGTTTTCTTTTTTGCCGCCGGAATTGACGTAGGACTGCTCAGTAATCCGCACCTCCATCCGGCCCTGTGTACCATTGAACACGATGATGAAGCCCTCCCACGGCATATATGCGTTAAGCGAATAGTTCATGACAGTCTTGTTCTTGTACTTGACCATGACGTTCATAGTGTCCTCGATGCTGATATTGTCCCCGAACACACTCTGGTCGCGCTGGTACCCGTCCTCGTGCTCGGCATCCAGGTACATGCTCTTCAGGTGTTCATTACGGTCCAGGTGTAGCGCGAACGGGTCGTTCTCGGCAGCCTTGCTGCCGTAGGCACGCTGATAGAACTCGGTAATGCCCCGTTTCTCGGCATTCTCTCTGCCGTAGAAGCGCAGGTCCCCCATGGCAAAAACCGTGTCCGGCTGCGACCCCAGCCAGAAGTTCATCAGGTCGAAGTGATGCGTCGATTTATGCACCAGCAGGCCGCCGCTGTTCCGCTTGTCGCGGTGCCATCTGCGGAAATAGTCCGCTCCATGCTGGGTATTCAGCAGCCACTCGAAGTTCACGGACAGAATTTCGCCCAGCACGCCATCCATAATGACCTCACGAATCTTCGTGTTATGCGGCGCATAGCGGTAGTTGAAGGTTACCCGCAGATTCCGGCCGGTATGCTCAATCGCATCGAAGATCTCCCGGCATTTCTCCTCGTCAATCGTCATCGGCTTCTCGGAAATGACATCACAGCCCAGCTCCATCGCGCGGATGATATACTTGTGATGCGTCCGGTCAATCGTAGTCACCAGCACGAAGTCGGGCCGGGTCTCGGTGATCATCCGGTCGAAGTCTTCTGCCTTGTACGTAGGGACCTCATGGTAATGGTATTTGTCTGTAAGCATATGATTGGCGAAATTCATCCGCGTCTGATTGACATCGCAGAAGGCCACCAGCTCGGAGGTTTCGTTGTAAGCGGTAACAATGGCGCCATAGAAAAATTCAGCCCGGCCGCCGGTGCCGACAAGTGCATATTTCTTTTTGGACAAGGGGATCACTCCATTTACTTGGATTTGATTCTATTTTATAGTATAGAAAATGCAGAAAGTGAACGGTATTTAGTCTATTTTGCTCAAAACTGTGTATATCTTATCCTGGCGGGGGGCTTGGTGAAGGTGGAACCTATCTTTCAGATTGAGCAGCTGCGGCGCATCGGGCATTTCAATATGGACACCGACCATTTCCATGATTTCTACGAAATATATTATCTGTTATCCGGGCAGCGGCACTATTATATCCGGAATGGAATGTACGCGCTGGAGGCCGGAGACCTCGTGTTTATTAACAAAAATCACCTCCACCGCACAACAGGCGGAAGCCATCTGCCGCATGAGCGGGTGCTGATCAGCTTCAATGATGCCTATCTGGAGCCGGTGGCACCCGGGGCAGATTGGATGAATGTGTTCGAAGGGGGGAGCTTCCTGCTGCGGCCCACGGCGCATGAACAGGGAGTCATTACAGATCTGCTCCAGGCGATGCAGGAGGAACAGAAGGAGGGGCTGCGCTGGAGCACTGAATATACAAGGATGCTGCTGCTACAATTGCTGATTACGCTGGAGCGGATAAGGAGGGCGAAGCCCGCCCTGGTCTCCCCGGAGCAGAGCGAGGGGCAGCGCCGGGTGTACAGCATTATCGAATATCTGGACAACCATTACAGCGAGCGGCTGAGTCTTGGGGGGATTGCCGAGCAGTTCTTCATAAGCGCAACGTATCTGTGCCGGATTTTCAAGCAGACGACAGGCTTCACCATCATCGAATACCTTAACTATGTCCGCATCCGTGAGGCGAAGGTACTGCTCACGCAGACGAAGTGGCCGATCACCCGGGTGTCGGCGGAGACGGGATTTGAGAGCATTGCGCATTTCGGGCGGGTGTTCAAGGCGATTACAAGGCGTTCCCCTCTCCAGTACCGCAAGCAGCACAGGGGATGACGACTACGGTTCGCATCCGCTGTTTCATTCGACAATCGCTGCGGAAGTATTACATATTTTTCAATCTTTTACTCAGGATTTGCCCTATAATAGGGAAGATTAAAATACAAATATTGGGGTGTGTTATGAAAATGAAATCAGGGGGCCTCTGGCTTGCTGCTGCCATGCTTGCCGTATCCGTAACCGGGTGCTCCTCGGACAAGGCGGGTCCCGCACCAGAAGACCTGGACAGGCTGAAGACAGAGATTAGTGAGCTGCAAAAGGAGAACAAATTCCTAAAAGAACAGAATGAGATGTTAAAGGAGAGCCTGGTAAAGCCTGTGACAGCAGAAGAGGAGGGCGGTTCGGCTGAACTTGTAAATGACGGGAACAGCCCGGCAGCGCCGGATTCCGGTAATGACCACAAGCTGATCGTAAAAGGCACGCCGCTGGTTATTGAGGGGACGGGTGAGTATACCGTAACTAAGACTTCTTTTGGCAAAAAGATTAGTCCTTCCAATCCGGGGTCCTTCTACACCTACTATGAAGCCAAGGAACCAGGGACAATCTATCTGGCGATCACCTTGAAGGTGAAGAACCTGGCAGGTGAGGCTATGGATGCAGAGGATGTAGCGGATGTGGAGGTTACCTACGACAACAAATACAAGTATAGTACCTTTGATACCATGGAAGAGAAGGGCGGGGAAGACTTCGCCTATACCAGTCTGTCGGAGATCGAACCACTGAAGAACGGCACGCTGGTGTTCCTGGCCGAGGTGCCTGATGAAGTGAAGTCCAGCGGCAAGCCGCTATATGCCGACTTCAGCATCGGGGGCGAAACCTACCGTTATACCATTGCGAAATAAGAGAAGAGCCTGTACGGCCGCAGAGTGAACTGTGGTTAGCAGGCTCTTTATTGATGTTAAGAGATTAGTCCTGCCCGAAAAAAGCCGGCAGATACTCCCTGTTCGCCTCCAGCATCTCATCCAGCATGACGATCGCTACTTCCACGGAAGGGACGAGCGGGTGATGGGCCAGCGCCTGGATCGCCAGGCTGCGGTCTCCGGTGACGGCGGCGTCGATGGCGAGCTGCTCGTAGACTTTGACGGCATGAATCAGTCCCTTGGCCATCGGCGGAATCCGGGTCAGCGGCAGCGGGAGGGGGCCAGTCTTCGTGACGACGCAGTTCACCTCGATGCTGGCATCGTCCGGCAGGAAGTCAAGGATGCCCCGGTTCGCTACATTCAGCGTCTGGATGTCATTGGTCCCGTTATAGAGCGAGCGCATCAGGTTCACGGCCGCTTCGGAATAAAAGGCTCCGCCGCGCTGCTCCAGCTGCTTCGGCTTCTCATTCAGCGCAAGGTCGCTGTAGATAGCGAACAGCTCCTCCTCCACACGCTTGACGACTTCGGCACGGTTCCCGCCTTGCGCTGCGGCTTCCTGCTGCTCCGCGAGCATCGCATCGGTCATGTAGAAGTACTTCAGATAATACGAAGGCAAGGCGTGCAGCGATTGCAGGAACTCCGGGTTCCATTCGCGTGCCGGAACATTCTTCGCACTGTAGACTGCGGTATCCTCCAGCATCTCCTGCAGCTTGTCTTCCCCCTCCACATCAATGCGGGTAATCCAGTGCAGGTGATTCAGGCCGACGAACTCGGCGTAGATCCGGTCCGGTGCGGCGCTGTATTTGGCCGACACCTGCTTGATCAGGCCAATCGGGGCATTGCAGAGACCGATACTCTTCACCTTGGAGTACCGCAGCACGGCTTCGGTGACCATGCCAGCGGGATTGGTGAAGTTGAGCAGCCAGGCGTCCGGTGCCAGCTCCTCGATATCGCGGCAGATGCCGAGGATAACCGGGATGGTGCGCAGCGCCTTCAGCATACCGCCGGGGCCGGTCGTCTCTTGGCCGATCACGCCGTATTTCAGCGGAATCGACTCGTCACGGGCACGGGCATCCAGCATCCCGACACGGATCTGCGTGCTGACAAAGTCCGCACCGGCAATGGCCTCGCGGCGGTCCGTGGTAAGATGGACCTCGATCGGAAGGCCGGACTTCTCCACCATACGCTTCGCCAGAGCGCCTACGATGTTCAGCTTATGCAGACCAGCCTCAATGTCTACAAGCCACAGCTCCCGGACAGGAAGCTCCTTATGATGCAGAATGAAGCCTTCTACCAGTTCGGGGGTATAAGAAGACCCTCCGCCGATGACGGCAATCTTAAGACCTTGGTTCGCTGTCAAAATGAATCACTCCTGTCTGGTGGTAGTGGGAATAAGCTCGAAATCCTGGTAAGCACGCATCGTCTCATACATAGCCTGGCTGACGGTGATCCCGTCCTGCTCCAGCGCAGACCAGAGAGCGCCGACCACGGGCTCGGTGGAGAGGGTGACTACTGACGCGCCTGGTGCCGCTTCATGTACTGCCTGCTCAATCGGCCCGCGAATCCAGCCCCGGTCGCCCCGGGTCAGCAGGCTTCCGGCCAGCACCACATCGAATTCATCGTTCTCCATGCCGAGACGATGAATGACGGCCGCCGCGGCCTTGCCCAGCTCTACGCCTTGGCGGTTCAGGATTGCAAGCGCTGGGGCATCGCCCTCAGCCGCTGCCGGGAAGAGTAGGCGGGCCGCATCCAGCGGTACCTGCTTCCCGTGATCCAGGAAGTCATCGTACATATCGTCCACCTGCTCATAGCCTAGCAGCCTGAGGAGCGGCTCCGTTAGCAGCGTGGGGATCTCGCGGCCATCCCAGGCCCGGATGACTGTGCGGAACACCTCGATGTTCAGCGCGCCGCCGCCGCCGAAATCGCCGTACATATAATCGAAGCCGCCGCACTGAAAGTGTCGGCCCTGCGGACTCAGGCCTGCCGCATTAGTGCCGGTGCCGCAGATCAGGGCTACGCCGCAGGGGCGGTCCGTCCCCGCCCGCAGGCCGATCATCGTATCGGCGCTGATCGTGTGCTGCGTGAAACCGATCCGGCGGATCATCGGATGAAGAATATTATAATCGGTCTGGCGGTCCGCCCCGGCCAGCCCGAGGTAGGCATGGCGGAGCTGGTCCAGCCGGAGCCCGGCTTCGGCCAGCGCGCCGAAGGCTGCTTCGCGGATGCTTGCTTCCGCCTGCTGTACGCTGATCTGGTGATTGCCATTGCCGCTCCGGCCTTTGCCGAGGATGCGGCCTTGTTCATCGCATATGAGGGCGTAGGTTTTGCTGCCGCCCCCGTCGATTCCCATATAATAAGCCAATGATTTGTCACTCCTAGAGTTTTGTCTTCGTGGATTCCCGCACGATCAGCTCCGGGTCGATCCGGACAGCGGAGCCGCGCTTCATCTCCCCGCTGATCCGGCGCAGCAGCATGTCGGCGGCGGCGACTCCGATTTTGTCCGCCGGCTGGCGCACAGTGGTCAGATGCGGGTGGAGCTGGGAGGCGATATAGTGGTCGTCGTAACCGACTACAGCAACCTCCTCCGGCACTCTTACGCCAGCCTCCATCAGGGCATTGATCACCCCGAGGGCGATATTGTCATCTCCGGCGAATACGGCCCCTGGCAGCTTGCCCTCCGCAAGCCAGCGCTGCGCCGTATCGTAGCCCATGGCGATCTCGAATTCACCGGGCACGATCTCGAACGGGACGAGGCCCTGCTCCTGCAGCGCCTGCAGGAAGCCCGCACGCCGTTCACGCGTACTGCGGAACATCTCCTGCCCGCAGAGATGGGCGATGGAGGTGTGCCCCAGCTCCAGCAGGTGGCAGGCTGCGGCATACCCGCCTTTGAAGTTGTCGATGGTAATGGAATAGCTGTCATTCTCCGGCAGCTGGTTGTCGATCAGCACATAGGGAATGCCCCGCCGCTTCAGCTCGACAATATAATTGTCCTCTTTGATCGGGGAGAGCAGGATGAGTCCGTCCACCCGGTCCTCCTGAATCAGGTAGTGGCTCTCGCCGGAGCCGATGCCATCCGACACAGAGATGGCCAGATAATACCCGTGCAGGGCCAGCGTCTCATTCAGCTCCTTAACCACGGCATCGAAGAAGGAATCCTGCAAGGTCGTTACAACTAGGCCAATGATGCCGGTCTTGCCGCTGGCTAGACTACGGGCTGCCGCATTCGGGCGGTAATCCAGCTCCTTGATTGCGTCGAGCACCTTCTGGCGGTTGTTCTCCCGCACAGAGGTTGCTCCGTTTAATACCCGCGATACGGTGACCACGGACAGCCCTGATTTTTTGGCTACATCAAAAATACTTACTTTCATCTCAAGCGCTCCTTGCGGCGGATTTGCCGGTGCTTATATTCTATCTCCAGTATACAGGCCGCACCGGGGTTCCGCTAAACATATAACCCTCGCCGGGGCGCTATCGCCTGATGATCTCCGTAACCTTCTTCTGAATCACCGGCATAACCTCTTCGAGGGTCTTGTGTCCCGTCTCGACCGGCTGCAGCTCATTGATGAACATGTCGTTGATCTGCGAGTAGTTGGTGATCAGATGGTTGTAGGATTCATAGCCGTATTTGACCGCGCCCTCGTAGACCTTCTTCACATCCCCCGGATCAATGCCGTCAAAATGCTTGTAATACACCTCAGCCGCTTCCGTGTTGACTGGCGGATTGCCGCCGCTCAGCGCAATGGACTTCTCCTGGACTTCAGTGGTCATGAGGTATTTGATCCATTCAAAAGCCTCCTTCGGATGCTTCGAGTCCTTCAGAATGAGCAGCGGATCAACGAACAGCGTGCTGCGCACCTTGTCGTTGCCTCCCCAGGGCACAGCGGCTACGCCTATTTTGAACGGGAAGTCGTTAGCCCCGGCAAGGTTCCAGGAGCCGCCGATGGACATGCCGATCTTGCCTGCGACGAACGGATCGCCGTTTTGTCCGGCAACGCTTTTGCTCCACTCGGAGGTCGGGGATACCTTCTCCTTGAATACAAGGTCGAACAGCTTCTGGTATGCGGCAATCACCTCGGGGGAATCAAAATGCGTCTCGGAAGGGACGCCGCCGTTGGTCCAGGTATCCTCAGAGTAAGGTTCTGCCCCGAAGTACAGCGGCCGCATATCCCGCTCCGCCCAGGTGAAGTCTACGCCGTACTGTGTTTTGGCAATATCGTCCGAGACGAGCGTCATCTTCTTGGCATCCTCCACCATGCGGTCAAACGTCCAGCTCTTATCTTCATAATCACTTGGCGGGTAGGAGACGCCCGCAGCATCGAACATATCCTTGTTGTAGAGCATCAGGGTGACGTACATATTGACTGGTATGCCGTAGGTATGACCGTTTACGGTATAGATTTTCATCAGATTCTCAGGGATATTGTAGTCCTCCGCCTTGAAGCCGTCTTCCTTAATGAGGTCCGTCAGATCCAGCAGCATACCCTTGTTATAATATTCGGCAAAACCGCCGTATCCGTAGTGGCTCGTCACATCCGGGGAATTACCGCCGGCAATCAGTGTCTGCAGCTTGCTGTCGAACTGCTCATATGGTGCCTTCTCTACCTTGACCTTGATGTTCGGATGCGCCTTCTCGAAATCCGGGATCAGCTTCTCGATAAAAGTCCGGTCCTCAGAATCAATCGTATAGTGGGATATCGTCACTTGCTCCCCCGAACCGCTGGTATTCCCGGCTCCGCTGCCCCCAGCCGCCACATTGCCTGCCGATTTGCCGCCGCCGCAGCCTGATAGAGCTAGCATTGCCGTCAGGGCAGTTGTCAGCAGAATTGCCGTCCTCTTGCTCTTCACGATCTTCTTCATTGTTCAATCCCTCCATGGTTTCAAATGTTGTGGACAAGATTATTTGATGCCCGTCAGTACGATGCCTTCGACGAACTGCTTCTGGGCGATGGCGAACAGGGTGACGATTGGAACCATAGCCAGGACGGAGGCGACCATCAGCAGATGCCAAGGCGGAATGCGGAAGCGTGATGAGGTGAGGGAGGCCATCCCGACCGGAAGCGTGAATTTGTCCGATGAGCTTAGATAGAGTACAGGGGTCAACAGATCATTCCAGCTATAGATAAAAGCAAAGATCGCAACCGTTGCCAGCGCCGGCGCCGACAACGGCAGCGCGATCGTCCGCCACATCCTCAGCTCGCCGCAGCCGTCCATGCGTCCCGCGTCGAACAGTTCCTCAGGCAGCGTGGAGAAGAACTGCCGCAGCAGGAAGATGTTATACGCCGAGCCGAAGAAGGCAGGCACAATCAGCGGCAGGAAGGTGTCGATCCACTGCATTTTGGAGAAGAGCACGAACTGCGGAATCATAATAGCCGGATAAGGCAGCATCATCGTGCTCAGCAGCAGGATGAACCAGAAGTTGTTGCCGCGTCCCCGGTATCTGGCGAACCCGTAAGCGACCAGCGCCGAAGAGAGCAGGGTGCCCAGCACGGAGAGGCCGGCGATAATCAGGCTGTTCTTGTACATGGTGCCGAACTGGAGCGTCTCGAAAATATCGGTATAATTGCTCCAGGCCCAGCTCTCCGGCAGAAAGGTCGGCGGGAACTTCAGCATCTCCCGTTTCGACTTCAGCGAGGTGGAGACCATGAAGAACAGCGGCAGCAGCATGAGGAATGTTGTAAGGAGCAGCGTGATGAAGCTGGCAAGCTTAACAGGCTTGAATCTCCGGCGCAGCCGGGAGGGCGGGCCAAGCGGGCGGGTGGCCTTAACGGTACTCATCGGCGGCTGCCTCCTTCATAATGGACATAACGGCGCGACAGCCTCATAATGACCGCCGTGAACAGCATGACGACAATCAGCAGGACCCAGGCAAGCGCGGAGGAGTATCCGGCGCGGTATTCCTTGAAGGCACTGGTATACAGATTGTAGACGTAGAACCAGGTAGAGTAGTTGGGGCCGCCCTGCGTCATGACGAAGGCTTGCGTGAACACCTGGAAGGAGTCGATCAGACCCATAATCAGCTGGAACAGCAGGACAGGCGAGATCATTGGCAGCGTAATATTCAGGAAAATGCGGAAGCGTCCTGCGCCGTCCAGATTGGCAGCTTCGATCAGGCTGGCCGGGACGCCCTGCAGACCGGCAAGGAAGAGGATCATGCCCGAGCCTGCTGTCCAGAGAGACATGATAATTAGGGCATACAGCGCTGTATCGGGGTTCATCAGCCAGGCCGGGCCCTGAATGCCGAACCAGGAGAGCATATAATTGAAGAGGCCGATCTGCGGATTAAAGATCCAGTACCAGAGGAGCGACATGGCCACGCCCGAGACCATGCTGGGGAAATACATCGCTGTCCGGAAGAAGCCGCGCCAGGGAAGAGTCTGATGCAGCAGCAGGGCGAATCCCAGGCCAAGCAGCAGCTGTACCGGAACGCTGATGAAGGTATATCTCAGGGTGACCTTCACGGAACGCCAGAATAGCTCATTGTGGAACATCTCCGTGTAGTTAGCGAGGCCGATGAATTGGGGCGGATGAATGATGTCATAGTCGGTGAAGCTGTAATACAGCGATGACAGGATCGGGTACAGGGCGAAGATCAGGAAGCCGACCAGCCAGGGGGAAATGAACAGATACATGTAGAATGTCTGCCGCCGGCTCTCACTCTTAATCACGAACACACCAGCCTTTCTTCCTATAAAGTATAAGCGCTTTAACTTTAGCAGTAAATAAAAATCGAAATATGCAATATAAGTAGGTAAAACAAAATCATAAGTTAAATCGCTTTAACTTTAATGCTGTCTGTTTCCCTAATCATAGTGGATGAAACGGAAATAATCAACCCTTTATTTAGGGGATAAAGCGCTATCAGTCAGAAAATATAACAAGTGAATGAATTAGTTTGCTGAAAATGATGAAAATTCTAGTGTTAATAAGAATTTTGTGTCAGGTTATGTGACTTATGAGCGCGATTTTTGGATCAGCTCACCTTCGGGCGACAGATTTGCATACAAAGTGCCTGTCAGTCAACGCGCCGCCCAATGTAATCGGTTTTCCGATTACAATCAGCCTGGCAGCCCTCGCGCCGCCCAATGTAATCGGTTTTCCGATTACAATCAGCCTGGAAGCCCTCGAGCTGCCCGATGTAATCGGTTTTCCGATTACAATCGTCCCGGTAGCCCTCGCGCCACCCAATATAATCGGTTTTCCGATTACAATCAGCCTGGCAGCCCTCGCGCTGCCCGGTGTAATCGGTTTTCCGACGACAATCGCCCCGTCAGCCATCGCGCCACCCAATGTAATCGGTTTTCCGATTACAATCAGCCCGTCAGCCCTCGCGCTGCCCGATGTAATCGGTTTTCCGATTACAATCGTCCCGGTAGCCCTCGCGCCACCCAATGTAATCGGTTTTCCGATTACAATCAGCCCGTCAGCCCTCGCGCTGCCCGATGTAATCGGAAAACCGATTACAATCAGCCCGTCAGCCCTCGCGCTGCCCAATGTAATCGGTTTTCCGATTACATTATACTCCCCGGAACAACAAAAAACCGTCCGGCATTGCCGGACGGTCCTTGCACCCCTAACAGCTGGTGCGCAGCTTAATTCAGTTCCACTGATGATCGCCGGACAGATACTTCTCGGTCAGTACCGACAGCAGCTCGATTCCGACCTGATTCTGTCCGCCTTCCGGGATGATCAGGTCGGCGTATTTCTTGGAGGGCTCGATGAAAGCCTCGTGCATCGGCTTCACCGTGGTGAGGTATTGCGTATGAATTGAACGGATGGTTCGCCCGCGTTCCTCGATATCCCGCAGCACCCGGCGCAGAATGCGCACATCGGGATCGGTGTCCACGAACACCTTGATGTTGAGCTGCTCGCGCAGCTTCTCATCGGACAGCACATGCAGTCCTTCTAGAATGACGATATTATTCGGGGCAAGCTCCACAGTCTTCTCGGTTGAACGGGCATGAACCGTGAAGTCATACACGGGAGCGAAGGCGGCTTGTCCCGCTTTGAGACAATCCAGATGCTCGATCAGCAGTTCCGTGTCAAAGGCCAGCGGGTGGTCATAGTTAATTGCACCGCGTTCAGCCATGTTGAGGTAAGAATGGTCTTTATAGTAGTTATCCTGGGATATGAATGTTACTTTGTCAGAGCCAAGACGGTCAATCACGGAGCGCGCTACCGTTGTCTTGCCGGAGCCGGTCCCGCCGGCGATACCAATAATAAGCATGGTGAATTTATAAACCTCCCTAAGCAATTGCCTTTGCAATTCCAATATTGTAGCACAGCGGTCAACTTATTTCACCTTGCTGGAGAGGAATATCATGTGAATATTCAAAACATTCGGTTATTTTGTAGGGGAATGATATAATTTCAAGGATTCATTCAGTTCGGATGCTACGGAGAAGGGGGCTGGGATAACAAAATGAACGAGGAGAATGCTTTAATGGAGGCGTTCGGCAGGACGCAGGTGCAGCTTGCAGGACATGGCAGACGGGATGCAGCGGTACTCAAAAAAGCGCTGGCCAGTGTAGAGGCTACCCTCGCTGCGGACTTGTACGGGACAGGGACGGTGATTGAGGAGTTCCAGGCGGAGATGGCAGAGGTGCTGGGCAAAGACTGCAGCGTGTTCTTCCCCAGCGGCACGATGGCCCAGCAGATTGCCCTGCGGATCTGGAGTGACCGTGAAGGCAGCAAAAGGGTCGCTTATCACCCGCTATGCCATCTGGAGATTCATGAGCAGGACGGCCTGAAGGAGCTGCATCATCTGGAGCCGCTGCTGCTGGGCAGTGCAGACCGGCTGATTACCCTCGGGGATGTGAAGGGGATGGGTCCGGGGATCGCCTGTCTGCTGCTGGAGCTGCCGCAGCGGGAGATCGGCGGACAGCTGCCGGAGTATACGGAACTGGAAGCGATATCGGCGTATTGCCGGGAGCAGGGAATCAAGCTCCATCTGGACGGGGCGCGGCTGTTCGAGGTGCTGCCTTACTACGGCAAGACGGCGGCCGAGGTCTGCGCGCTGTTCGATAGCGTGTATGTCTCCCTGTACAAGGGCATTGGCGGGATTGCCGGAGCGATCTTAGCCGGGAGCCGGGACTTCACAGAGGAGTCGAAGATCTGGAAACGCCGCCACGGCGGTGACCTGATCAGTCTCTATCCCTATATTGTCCCGGCCCGGTATTATTACCGGCAGCGAATTAGCAGGATGCCAGAATACTATGAGCAGGCCAAGGAGCTGGCGGCCTTATTCAACAGCTGCCATAAAGTATCTACACTGCCGGAGGTTCCGGTCTCGAATATGTTCCATATTCATTTCGCGCTGCCGCAGGAGCAACTCGCCCCCGTATTGATTGGGATCTATAACGAGACCGGCATTGGCCTGACACCACGGCTCAAGCCAACCGGAGAGACCGCCTGTTACTATGAGCTGAACATAGGCGATGTCTACGGCGGCGTCTCCAAGACGGCTCTGAGGGAAGCATTCCGGCTGCTGGATGAGCGGCTGAAGCTGCTCTGACTCTGTTAGACAGGTAACAAGCCTCTGCGGAAGTCCGCAGAGGCTGTTTGCTGATTGCAGTTCAGGTGGAAGCAGGAACAGCGAAAGGCAGCGCCTGGGTTCAAAGATAAGAATTTATATGCATCGCGCAACAAAAATTCCTTATCTTTCTTCTTGGAGGATGCAGACTAGGCCTGACTCCGCAGAGCCATTTTTCTCACCGGTCCGGCCACCATCTTCTTCTCTGCCCCGTTCAGTCCGAACAGCCACATGGTAAGCACATAGATGAGGGAGTACAGGATGACATACATGCCCAGGTACACGTAAGAAGTGATGCTCACGAAGCTAAGCAGGAACCCGCACGCACCGGACAGCAGCACCACCGGAATGAAGACGCGGATGATCTGCAGCCAGAAGTGAAGGATATCGAACTTCAATTTATACTTGTAGTACACATTATTCAGGCATACATTGATGATCATCCCGATAGCCGTAGCAATGGCGCAGCCTGTAATCCCCCAGATCCGGATGAACCAGAAGGTTAAGGCCACCTTCAGAATAGCAACAGAGAAATAGATGAAGGCCTTCACCCTGTGCATATTCATCGCTTCCAGCATGGTGGCGAACAGCGATTGCACAATTGACGTGATCTGGGGAATGATGATGATCAGCGCAACCGTGTACGCATATTTGTAATCCTGGCCGAGCCAGATCAGAATGAAGCTCTGTCCGAATAACACGAAGCCCGAGACGATGTAGCCTACGATCAGCGCCTGTATTCTGCCAATTTTGACCAGCTCCAGCATTAAGGCCGCCTGATCTGCACCCTTGACGATCATCTTGGTGAGCTTCGGCAGATAGAAGCTGGCCAGCACATTGGAGAAGTTGAGAATATACGTGTTGAGCTGGGCGGCGATGGCGAAGATGGCGATGGGCGTAGCCCCGAGGAACATCCCGATGATCAGCGGATCAGCATTCGTATAGATCTGGAAGGCGATCGACGACAATAAGATATAGGACGAATAGCTGAAGATCTCCTTGAACAGCTTGGTATCGAAGCCGTGGAACCGGACCCTCAGATTCAGCTTGGTGCGGCAAAAGACCACGTTGATCACGCCGATCGCCAGGTTCAGCACAAGCGCAACGGTAACCATTCCTGTCGATCTGAAGTCGAACAGCAGGACCAGCACCATCATGGCCGGAGAGAGGACCACGCGGATCAGGTTGATGATTTTGAGATAGACGAACCGCTCATAGGCCGTAATGATCGAGCTGAAGATATTCAGCGGGAACGAGACAGCCACATTGATGGCAGCAATGATGAATATGGTCTTCAGAATGCCGAGCTCAGCTGCATCGAGGCTGCTGAAGATCGAATCGAAATTGAACACCAGAATCACACTGGCAAGTAAGGAGAGGAGTCCGATGGCTGAGAACAGCAGCAGGAACATTCCGTTAATATTGCGCTGGCCTGCGGAGTCATTCTCAGAGATGTATTTCGCATTGAAGCGGATGACCGCGCTGCCGAAGCCCAGATCCAGCAGGACGATATAGGCGATGATGGAGTTCACCAGCGCGAATAATCCATATTCGGATTTCCCCAGGGTCGACACAATGAACGGCGTCGAGCCCAGGGAGATAATGACGCCCAGAAAGACCGAAGCATAGGTTATGATTGCAGCAAGTTTTATATTTGTTTTCAAGGGTGGGATCGCTTCCTCGCTACAGAGAGTGTCTTGTGCTTATCTTAAGCGGTAACGATAGACGAAGCAGGTTCTCTAGCGCTGCTGCTTGCCATGGATTCAATGATCTGGCTGTAGTGCTGGAACGAGAATTCATTATTGTACCGGGGACGCTGGATCGTCTTCAGTTCTTCCAGCAATGCCGGGATGTGCTTCACATCGTTCGTGAATTTCACATAGCCCAGATGCTTGATCCATTCGTAGCTGCCTACGACCTTATAATTGTAATTCCCCAGCGCAATACAAGGCGTGGACGTAATCGCTGCAAAAATCATCCCGTGCAGGCGGTCCGTAATCACAACCTCGGCCTCCTTGAACTGGTTCCATAAGGTGTTCAGCTCGTGATCCCGGTCTTCCAGCGAGACAGGGCGGAGGATGCAGGTATCCGTGAAGGTAGTGGTGCTGTAGTGCTTGGAGGTGTACTCCTGAATGACCTTTTTATCCTGCTCGCTGAAAATACTTTCCTTATCGGCTCTAATACACAGAAGGGCACCGTGACGCTCCTTGGGAGGGTCAGTGATATCCAGGGACATGACAATGTCCGGCGTTAACAGCACTGCGTTGTTTCTGAAACCTGCTTTCATAATTTCGTACGACGTTGCTTCTCTGGCGACCAGAGTGAGGTCCTTATGGGAACCGTAGAGGTCCTGTGTTTTCTTGAACTCCGCGCGCCCCAGCTCGGTATCACCGAAGTAGATGGTCTGCGGGAAGACGATGATTTTGTTATTTGGGAATTCAGAGATAATCTTGCGGCGCACCTCTTCCTCGCGGAAATACTCGATTCCGAAGTTGCCCCCGCCCTGAAGCACGAAGATATCCTCCGGGGAACAGAATTCCTCCAGGCACTTCATGTTATGCATCAGCCGGTTGGCGACAATCTCAATCAGGGTATAGTCGGGAAAAGCTTTCCGCAAAAAATTCATCTGCGCATAAGTGATGGCGTGATCGCCCAGATTGTCATGCTCGGGGGAGCCGACGACGTAAATGGCTTTCGTCTTGTCTTTATATGCATTCCGGTAGCTCAGATAGCCCTTATAATATTGATAGACGGGAATATTGCTTACATAATTGCGGAAAGACAGCGGAAGGATCTTCTCAAGGGCTTGGCTCATATCATATTACTTCCCTTCAAACGGAGTTTGGAATAATACAGCATTTTGTATACTGTGGAGCTGGTCAGAATAAGCAGGGCTGCGGTCTTCATCTCCCGGCGGATGATGCGGTTGCGCAGGATCGCGGAGGTATGCTTGCTCAGGAACCCGCCCAGCTCGGCCAGATATTCCTTGTTCACTGCAGTCTCGCCGGTAATCAGCTGGAAGTTGCACAGCTCAATGCCTTCGGTTACGGTCCGGGATAACGAGATTTCTTTGGCGAGCGGATAGTTTTTATCCTGAATCGTCTCGTAGATCTCCAGTGCCGCACGGAAGCGGTCGTAATATTTCCGGTTGTTCATCGCTCCGGTGATGCTGTCGCTTCGCTTCAGATACAGGTATTTGGGTGAGTCCAGCGAGACGGTCTTGTTCGCCTGGAGGAATAATTTATAGGTGGTAAAAATGTCCTCGAAATACCGGCCGACCGGATATCTTACCTGGCTGAACAGCTCGGCCTTATACAGCTTATCCCAGGCAAGGTTCTGGATCTCGGTATCCTCAAGCAGCTTGTCAACGGCTTGCGCATTATCGTATACACGCACCTGGTGCGTGAAGGATTTTTCCAGCTTGACATCATCCTGTACCTCGCAATGGCCGCATACAGCGATATCTGCATTGTGGGCGGTGATGAGTCCGTGCAGGGCTTCGTACATGTCCGGTTCAATCCAGTCATCGCTGTCGACGAACCCGATATACCGGCCCTCTGCCACATCAATTCCATAGTTGCGGGCATCGGACAATCCGCCGTTCTGCTTGTGAATGACGACGACACGGGGGTCCAGTTCCTTGTAATACTCGCATATCTCGCCGCACTTATCGGGTGATCCGTCATTGACCAGAATCAATTCAAAGCTGCGGAAGGTCTGCGCCAATATCGAATCCACACACTTCCTCAGGTACAATTCCACGTTGTAGATAGGCACAATAATACTTATCTCTGGCTTCACTCGAGCAGTCACTTCCTTTCCCGGTTCTGATTCGGGTCTACGCGTCACTTGATTTGTGAATATCTTACTATCCGCGTCAAAAGGTTGTATATACTACTAAAGTGTACTTATCGCTTGAGGAGGGGCGTGGACTGCCAGACGGGAAGCCGCTGTTCCGCAGCAAAAAGACCGCAGCACCATGGGGTGACTGTGGCCTTTCGCCTGCTTAAATTTAGTTAAATGTAATCGTCAGCGCGCTGGTAAACTGGCCGTCCGGCGGCAGGGAGATGGCGTTCTGCTTTTCCCGGAAATCGCCGGTGAAGCCTTCGAGATCGGCCACGCCATGCCAAGGCTCGATACACACGAACGGCGCATTCTTCGGCTGCCAGATGCCGAGATCGGGGAAGCCCGTGAAGGCGACTGTTACGCTCCGGTCCGACTGTCTGCTTTTCAGGGCAACCGATTTGGACTGGACATTGCGGAAGACCAAGGCGTCATGCGCGAACATGTCGTGGTTCAGCGGCAGCTTGTTGTCCCCGCCGAGCATAGTCTCGCTCTGGCCCGGAGTGATCAGGCCATTCTCATTCAGGAATAAGCGCTCCAGGCGCTCCGGCTGTTCGAACTCAAGATAGTAGTCGGTGAAGCGGCCTTCTCCTCCAATCGGGCAGTTGAACGCCGGATGGGTGCCAAGCTGGAAGAACATCTCCCCTTCTCCGGGATTCTCCACCCGGTAGCCGATGTCCAGTGTGCTGCCGTTCAGAGTATAGGTCAGAGATAGATGGAACGGATACGGGTAGCTGGCCAGCGTATCTTCGCTGTGGGAGAGGCGGAAGACCGCCCGTGTCTCACTGGACTCCACCAGCGTGAATTCGCTGCGTCTGGCGAAGCCGTGCCGGGCCAGCGGATACGTCTGCCCGTCTACCCGGACCGCTTCGCCTGCGGCTCCCCCGATCATTGGGAACAGCACCGGGGAACGGCCTGTCCAATAGGCGGCATCTCCGTTCCACATATATTCAGTATCTGTATCCGTTCTTTTGAAGCTGACCAGCTCAGCACCGAGTGAACTGATCTCGGCCACGGCCAGGCCGCTGCGCAAAATAGTGTTCATGCTTTTACCCCTCTCGCCCTGCAATATGTAATCCTGATGTCTCATATTCTAACAGACTTCCCCGCAGGTGCCAGCAAATAACGGAAATTCTCCAGCCTATAATTTTTACAGTATGTACAATGACAAACAGGTGGAATTCGTTAACATATAAGGATAGCAATCATTCCATATCAGCGGAAACGGGGGAATAAGCCGGTGCAGGTTAAGCAACTATTGGTGAACGGTGAGCGGCTGAAGAATACGATTGAGGCCTTTGCCGATTTCGGGCGGACAGACCATAACGGAGTTACCCGGTTATCGCTGTCGGAGCAGGATGTGCGGGTGCGCGGCTATTTCACCGCCTGCTGTGAAGAGCTGGGCATGACCGTAAAGGTGGATGATATGGGCAATATGTATGCCACTCTGGCTGGCAGTGAAGAGAGGCCGCCGATAGTGATAGGCTCACATCTGGATACCGTGAAGAAGGGTGGCAGATTCGACGGTGTGCTCGGGGTGATTGCCGGCCTTGAGGTGGTGAGAACCTTGGTGGATCAAGGGATTCGGCCCCGGTTGCCTGTCACGGTGATGAACTTCACCAATGAGGAAGGTGCCCGCTTCGAGCCGTCCATGATGGCCTCAGGCGTCTTGTCCGGCAGGTTCAATAAGACGGCTATGCTGGAGAAGAAGGATGCGGAGGGGATCAGCTTCGGCGAGGCGCTGGAGGCCAGCGGTTACGCCGGGGAGGTTGAGAACCGGATCAGCGAAGCGGCCGCTTATCTGGAGCTGCATATTGAGCAAGGCCCTGTGCTGGAGAAGGAGAACGTTAAGATCGGTCTGGTTGACTGTGTTGTGGGCATGGCCTGCTATGAGATTGAAGTGACCGGGGAGTCGGATCATGCCGGGACTACGCCGATGGATATGCGCCGGGATGCGCTATTTGCCGCTGCGGATATTATTACGGAGCTGCGCCGCAAGCTGGCGGTGCTGGACCCTGAGCTGGTTTACACGATGGGGCGGATGAATGTGCTGCCGAATATCCATACGGTCATTCCGAACAAGGTGATCTTCACCGTGGAAGCGAGACATAAGGATATGGATGTGGTTCGGGAGGTCGAGGCAGTCATTCACGGCCTGCCGGAGGAGCTGCTGGATTGCAGCGTGTCGAAGACGAAGCTGTGGGGCCGCGACACGGTATGGTTTAATCCGGGGATCTGTGCGCTGGTGGAGCAGGCCGCGCAGAAGCTAGGTTACAGCAGCCGGAAGCTGGCGAGCGGCGCGGGGCATGATGCCCAGTTCGTGGCCGGGTTCCTGCCGTCGGCGATGATTTTCGTCCCAAGTGTGAACGGGAAAAGCCATTGCGAGGAAGAGCTCACCTCCTACGAGGATTGTGAGATGGGCGTGAATGTGGTGCTGGAGACGGTGCTGTCGGTGCTGTCCCGCGACTGAGCGGCGGGTACTAAGCTTAGTTAGATAGTAATATTGGTATATGGATATGCTAAAAGGAGGGATGCAATTTTCCCTCCTTTTAAATTCGCAATTTATAAAGATTACGAACCAAGCTAACTTTTTATTATGCTCATTTTGCGTGAATAGGTAAATTGAAATCCAATCTATCAAACTTCCTCAAAATATCCAAATTGGAGGTGATATTATGAGTACCCCAATAATAATTTCCGATGGCTTGTTCAGTGACACACCATCGTTTGCCGTCCGGATGCGGGTTATTCTGTTCATATGTGTTTAATTCTTCCTCAGGTGCTATTCGAATCTCATTTGTATTATGCAGTGTGTCTATAATCGTATCCAGATTTATATCTACAACATGTTTAAATTCTGGATAATACCTGCTTTTTGGTGAACCAATAAAATACACTGGCAATGGCAACCAAAAATGCCATGTTGCAGGGTCAAAAGATTTCATTTCCAACGATAACGGGTCATAATCGGGGACGCCATTGAGTAGGATTTGACCACAGAGCTTATACTTGTCCTTTAAAGCCACTGCTTTGTGGTAGATATCACTGTTTTCGTCTGCATATTTGAGTATAAAGTCTGAAAGTCTCTTTGTTACTCCAATATCAGCTTCCGTGGCTTTCTTCGGGTCGAAATGAAACCATGGCAAATGTGCGAAATCATTGTTGCTGGGGATTCCTTGCATCCCCACCCAGCCGTCATCCAACAAATATGTACCGGAATCAAGGTATTTGAGGATACCCCTAATAATTGTATCTTTTATACTGCTAATAGAATCATCTGCCGTGTCCAGATAATCCAACGCTATACATATTGTATAGGGAGAAGAATTAGGATTCCAATTGTTACACTCGATGTTGTAACCAAAACCGCCATCCTCATTTTGATAACTGGACAGAACCGAAAGGAATTCCTCGCAGCTCCCGTTTTCAAATAAATACTTCCATTTTGTAAAGTCAAGTGGTCTAGCATTACGGTGAATCAGTTTTCTTAATCTCAAAAACTCATCAAGTGATATTTTTTTCAAAATATTTACCTCCCGTATTGTTACAAAACTTTATATGGTATTATTATACATTTTTTTCATCGGAAGTTGTCGATCACTGACTAGTTTTCTGTTTAGTAGAGAATATCCTTCACTGTAATCAGCCCATGCCCTGGTGGAGCCGTCACAGTATCTCTGATGCGTGCCGCCGCGAATGGTGTAGGAACAAAGCAGGTTCGGATTATTGTGCTTTTTAAAGGCGGGGGCTTTCGGGGGATTAGTATGAGCGGCCCGTTCTATAGATCCCAGCTATGTGGGATGGCGGTTCCGGACGATATCCCTAATAATGAACCTTATTCGTTATTGGGGATGACTGTGCCGTTACGGTCATTATACCGATGACCACACCGGAGGGGATGAAATGAAGAACCATATATCCAATGCAGCCAACCCATGGGAGCAGGCAGACGGAGATCAGTACGTACAGAATATCAGCCGCAAAATCCCCGGATACACGCTGCAATATGACCTGATGGATACGCTGCTAACAGCGCGGCTGGACAATCAGGAGAAGCCCAGGCTACTGATCGTTGGAGCAGGCGGGGGCCAGGAGATTCTGAAGCTGGGCCTAAGCCATCCGGCCTGGAGGTTCAGCGGCCTGGACACCTCGCAGAGTATGCTTCAGGCTGCCAAGCAGCGGCTGGAGGCTGCGGGTCAACCGGGTCTGCTGGATAGAGTGCGGCTGCATCATACGGAGATTAGTACCTGGAGCTGTACTAGAGCATACGATGCCGCAACCTGTATGCTGGTGCTTCATTTCGTGCAGGGGAGGGAGAGTAAGCTGGCGCTCCTTCGCAGCATTGCCGCGCGGCTTCGGCCAGGCGCGCCGCTGTGCCTGTCCGCCATCTGCGGGGTGCCGGGTACTCCTGCATGGGAGCTTCAGATGGCAGGCTGGCGGCTGCATATGCTGGGGAACGGGATCGCAGAGGAACAGTGGCAGACCTTCGAGCAATCGTTCGGAGTCATCTCCCATCCGCTTCCTGCCGCAGAGATGGAGAAGCTGCTGGAGGAGGCCGGCTTCACGGCCATATCCCGGTTCTTCGGCGCTTATCTGATTGACAGCTGGGTAGCGGTGAAGGCGCTAGAACGATAGCAACTGCACTTTGTACAATAGAATACTGTAAAAAAGGCTTCAAAATAGGATCTATTGTATTCCGTACAGTTGAATGTTGAAAAAAGGCCATTTTTCACCCAAAACTCAACATTCCACTGTATGAAATACAATAGAACATCATTTTACGATCAGCTATACGTTTTCTATTGCACGAAATACAATCAGTTGTCATCCCTTCACCGCCGAGCTGGCCACTCCTTCAATGATGTACTTCTGGCCGAGCAGGAAGACGAGAATCATCGGAATGATACCGGCGGTGGCGGCGGCCATCATGCCGTTGTAATCGACATTGTTCTCCAGGATGAAATTCTGCAGCCCGAGCGGAACGGTGAACAGGTCCTGGTCGATCAGGAAGACGAGCGCGTTCTCATAATCGTTCCAGTGCCAGGAGAAGTCGATAATCGCCAGGGTTGCCAGCGAGGGCTTGGCCATCGGCAGGATAATCTGCGAGAAGATGCGGAAATGGCCGGCACCGTCGATGAAGGCGGCCTCCGAGATTTCATGGGGCACGGAGAGGAAGAACTGCCGCATCATGAATACACCGAAGATAGTGAACATACCGGGCAGGATCAGCGCCCAGTGGGTGTTATAGATGCCGGCCCAGTCGAACATGATGAACTTGGGCACGAACAGCACCTGCGGAGGAACCATCATCATGGACAGATAGACCAGGAACATCGTGTTGCGTCCCTTGAACTCAATCCGGGCAAAGCCGTAGGCCGCCAAGGCGGACAGGGCGACAGCGCCGATGGTGCTCAGCACAGCGACCTTAAGGGAATTCAGATAGTAAGGCACGAAGCTGCCTTGGCCGGACCACACCTTGATATGATGACTCCAGTTGAAGTGGTCGGGAATCCACTGGATCGGATAGCGGAATACCTCGGATGGGGTTTTGAAGGAGGTGCTGATCATCCAGAGGAAGGGCACAATCATGACGATGCTGAAGAACAGCATGATTAGTGTAGTGATGATTTTGGTAACGGCGGCTTTATTCATATTCTCAGCTCCTTAGTAGTGAACCCAGCGTTTCTGGCCCAGCCATTGAATGACGGTGAAAATCAGAATGATCAGGAACAGGGCCCAGGAGACCGCTGACGCATAGCCCATCTCGTAATAGCGGAAGGCATTCTGATAGATGAACAGGGATAATACAGTGGTGCTGTTCCCTGGTCCGCCCTGCGTAATCGCCTGGATGATGCCGAACTGCTTGATCGACATGATCAGCCCGGTAATCAGCAGCAGAAAAGTAGTGGGACTCACCAGCGGCCACAGAATGCTGCGGATCGTCTGCCAGGTGCGGGCACCGTCGATAGTGGCTGCCTCCAGCAACTCGCCGGACACCTCCTGCAAGGCGGCGAGGTAGATAATCATGTTATAGCCGAGCATGAACCAGATCCAGATGATATCAATCGCATACATGGACGTATCCATCGTGGACAGCCAGCCGGGAGGATTGTCGACGCCCATTGAGCGGAGAATGCCGTTAATCGGCCCGTTATTCGGGTGGAACAGCAGCATCCAGACGAAGGCTACGGCTACGCCGCTGGTAATGTAGGGCATGAAGTACAGGGCGCGGAGCAGCTTTTTGAGATAGACGGAACGGTTCAGAATGACAGCCACCAGGAACGCCAGCCCAATCGATATGGGAACGGAGACCAGGAACAGCAGCGTGTTCTTGATGGCAATATAGAAAACTTCATCCCCCAGCATCCGCCGGATATTCGCCAGCCCGATGAACTTGGTATTGGGATTCATAAACTTGTAATCTGTAAACATGAGATAGAACGAATACATCGCCGGTATGATAAAAAACAGCATCACGCCAATCATATTGGGCCCGATAAACAGATAGCCCAGCAGCTGCTGACGTCGCATCCAGGTTGCTTTCACAATAGCCCCACTCCTTCAGGTCTTAATAAGTACATTACAAGCATAGCAAGCGTCCGTCCGGGGGATAAGGAACAAAACCACCCACTTCATGGCACAGAAATATACAATTACGCAAGCGGTGGGAGGCGTTTCAATCTGAGTTATGTTCTATCTGTGTTCAGGCCAAAAAAGCGGCATTCCCGGAGGGAACGCCGCTGAAGCGGTATGGCTATACGGTTGTATAAGCAGGCTAAAGGCTTAGTGTGTCCTGCTTCTCCCGCAAATTGTACCGGTACTGGCTGGGCGTCTGCGCGGTCAGTCGCTTGAAGATCTTGATGAAGTAGTTGTCGCTCACGAAGCCGACCCGGTTGCCGATCTCATAGACCGGCAAGTCGGAGCCAGTCAGGAGCCGGATCGCCTGATCTACCCGTACACGGTGCAGATAGTGGATGAGGGTGTGGCCGGTTTTCTTTTTGAACAGGGTGCTGACATAATTCTCGGCCATCATGACATACTGGGACATCGACTTCACCGTAATATCCTCAGCGTAGTGTTCGTGCAGATAGTGCAGGATCTTCTGAATCTCCGGGTGGCTCGTAATCTCCTCATGGGCCGGCGGGGACACCTTAGACTCCTGAGGGCTATCCGGTTCAACCTTGCGGTTCTTCTCCAGCTCGCCGCTGATCTTGCGCAGTGTGTCCCGGAGTGAATTCACGCTCATCGACAGCTTCAGAATATAATTGGATGCCCCATATTCCATGGCCAGCCGCACATTCTCGAAATCATTCATGCAGGTCAGCATGACAAAGCGGGAATCAAATCCTTCCTCACGGGTTCTGCGCAGCAGCTCGACGCCATCTATCTCCGGCATGACGATATCCGAAATCACCAGATCGGGCGTATCCCCGCGGATCATCTCCAGCGCTTCTGCCCCGTTGCCCGCTTCTCCGCTGACCGTGAAGCCAAGCTCCTCCCAGGCGATAATCTCGCGCACACTTTCCCGTACGAACACCTCGTCCTCCACCAGCAGTACCTTCCACATGTGTAATCCCTCCCGTAGTTATGTGCCTTAAGCCGGATGTTCGTTGCCGTAAGGCGTGGACATTAGCAGCGGCAGCGTCAAGCGCACCGTAACGCCTTCGCTGGATGAGAGAACCTTAAGCTGTCCCTCCTCCCGGAAAAGCAGCCGCAGCCGCTCCTGAATATTACTCAGTCCGATGCCCGGACGCTTACGCGGAGCCTTGGTGCCGCCGGTCTGCTCCATGCCTACGCCGTTATCCCTAATCTCGACAATCAGCCTGTGCTCTTCGCGGCGGACGTTCAGCTCAATGAGGCCGTGGCCGGGCAGTCTGCTGATTCCGTGAATAATGGCGTTCTCCACCAGCGGCTGAAGGCTGAGCTTCGGCACCAGAGCATACAGAATGTCCTCGTCATACGTGAACGTACAGTCGAATTTGTGCGCGTACCGGACCTGCTGAATATGGACATAGGCCTCAACCAGCTCGATTTCATCTTTTAGATGGATCAGATCCTTATCGGTGTTCAGACTGGCCTCCAGCAGCTTGCCGAGCGACAGAGTCATGTTCGTAATATCCTCGTTATGCTCGCGGATGGCGATCCATTTGATCGTATTCAGCGTGTTCAGCAGGAAGTGGGGATTCGTCTGGGCCAGCAGCATCTGAAAATGTACCGCCTCCTTCTGGCGCTCCTCCGCCTTCAGCTTCTGGATCAGCAGGTGGGTGTCGTCAAGCATTGTATTGAAGGTCTGGGTCAGCTCAAGGATCTCGCCGCTGAATTTGTGCTCCGGCAGGCGGATCTTCAGGCTTTTCTGCACCGCCGCCTTCATCTTGTTCTGCAGATGGGACAAGGGCCGCGTAATGGTCGTAGCAATCACGAAGGTCATCATCAGGAAGATGCTCGTCAGCACCAGGAACGTAAGGAAGTACTGCTGCTTCAGCCCCTCGATCTCCACGAACAGCACAGACAGCGGAATCCGGTTGACGATATACCAGTCCAGCGACTCCACATAGATATAATTAATCAGGGCATTCGAGTCTTTGTCGATGAAATACTGCTGTCCCGGCTGCCCGGCAAAGCCCGCTTTCACCTTCCCGGATAATTGGCTGCCCGGAACCGACTGCGAGATATCCTCGCCCGAGCGGGTGATCAGGAAATACTGCTGCTCCAGATCGGACTGCTTGTGGATGGAGCGCAGCCAGTACGTATAATCAATGCTGATCCGGGCCATGCCATACGGCTGGTTCCGGGCATCCTCCAGATAAGCGTATAAGGACAGAAGATAGGCGCTGGTAGAGACATCGCGCAGCACGTAGTTAGTATCATTGGGTACCCAGTGATAGGAGTTGTTATCCATCTGCTTCCGGTCGAACCCCGGATTGGCCCGCAGTTTGGAGTATACCAGTGAATCCTTAGGCGGGTATGAGGTGTATGCGCTTTCAGATAAGTCCAGAATCATGAAGTAGACCGAAGGATTATACAGGAAGAAGCTATTGTTCAGATTCTTGAAAATATTCTCCATCAGCCGCTTATTCTCCAGCTCATTACGCTGTCCGGGATGGAGCAGCACGGACTTCACAGTGTCATCCTGCTTCAGGAACAGCAGCGTTTTGAAGGCGATGCTGATCTGGTCCTCCAGCGTGCGGTACATCTGCTCCAGCTGATAGTGGCTCTGCTGGCTGATTTTCTTCTGGACCAGCGTCTCAATGCGCTGATAATTATAGACATTCAGTGCGCCGAACGGCAGCAGAATCAGGCACACAAACGCGGCGAACAGGCGGTATTTCAACTTCTGGGGAATCAGCACACGCAGCAGCTGTGACACAGGGAAGCACCTCCAAGCCTGACTGAACCTGCCCGGTTCGGGCCGGTTGATATGCTAGATTATAGCATACTCCCTCCGCCGGATTGGCGATATTTCAAATTGCATGGATTTGTTCCAGCAGGCATGGGGGAAGGGAGGAAATGCATAGATTTGTTCTACTTGGGCTGCTTGACAGCGGGACAAGGCGGACGGATAGTTATCCGCCCCGCATGGTCAAGGACCCGATGGAGTATGCAGGGGTATTTCTCGGCCAAAATCCTCGTGCCCACTGATACTAACCCCCTATATTTGTGGACCGACGGACTCAGGTGCTCTTATTTGCCGAAAAGACCAACTTTATGCCGGCAGGCGGACTGAGAGGCCTTTATATCACTCCAGGTAGCCGGAAATGAAGGGGAAAATGGTAGTTAAGCGCATCTGAGTCCGCATAGTCTCCAGAATAGCCGGATTTGCCCAAATAAGCGCATCCAAGTCCGCAAGAACACGGCTGGGGCTTGCGCGTTCATTCAAGGCTTAGCCTGTTCCTGATAGGGCAAGACAAAAGAAAGAGAGGCGCCATGATTCCCATGGCAAGCCTCCCGTATGATGCGCTATATTTCTCTATTTCCAGTTCCGTCCTCACCTTCGCCGCTACTTCTTCTGCTTCAAATACTCGTTATGCCGGGCTGCCATGGCCTGCACGGTCTGGTCAAGCGACTGGGAGCCGAGGAAATACTTCTCGTACTCCTGTGAGCGCAGGTCCATTACCTCCTGCGGCAGGCTGCGGACATAGGTTGGCGTCTTATTGTCGAACATGACGTACATCAGGGAGTCCAGATCGTAGGAGTCACTTTTGTCGCCGACGAGGCTCTTGAGCGCATCCTCCTGTTTGGCATCCTTGGAGGCCGGGATTCTCCCGCCCTCTGCCATCGGGGCCATGCCGCCATCGGAATACCATTTCAGGAATTCCCAGGCCGCTTCCTGCTTCCCCGACTTGGCGTTAATGGAGATGTAATCGCCGAGGCCCCCGCGGGTCACGTAATCACTGGCAGATTCGGCGAGCCGGGGTACCGGAGCGAAGGCAATTTTGAAATCACGCGGGAAGTCAGTGAAGTTATTCGAGCTGCGCAGCAGCCACGCCCCGATATTGAGCATCGGCACCTCTCCGCTGAGGAAGACCTGCTCCACCGGCATTTTGGAGGTCAACTGTTCGCCGAGCGGCGGGGTAGTCTTATCCTCCTGCATCATCCCGTTCAGCGTCCCCAGCCATTGTCTGACCAGCGGATGATCCAGATTAGAGGTGCCGTCCGGCTTCGTGTAGCCTTCCTGTGACAGTACAGAGTCAAGAGGGTCCACGAAGGGCTCCATATTTTGAATAAAACCGTAGGAATCGCCGTTCTTCAGCTTCTTCGCATACTCGCGCAGCTCATCCCAGGTCCATTCCTTCGGAACCGGCAGGCCGGCCTTGTCCAGGGCGTCTTTGTTCAGGGCAACGAAGAATGAGCTTTTGGTCGTCGGAACGCCGTAGAACTTGCCGTCAATCTTCCAGCTCTCCGTCTCTGCGCCCATCTTCTCTTCAATGTTGTAATCGGTGAAGCTGCTTAGGTCGAGGGCCAGCCCGGATTCCACCCGCTTGGCGGCATGGGAGATTGTATAGTTCACGAACAAATCCACATCCTGGCCGGTAATCATCGCCGTGTCCAGCTTCAGATTGCCGTCATCATCATTGACATAGCGTACATATTCCACCTGAATATCGGGGTGCTCCTTGTTCCAGTTGTCCATGACCTGCTGCGGACCGGATTCCGGGGGGACACCGCCCCACATTTTGAGCGTTACCGGTGTATTCTTACCTGTGGCAGAGTTTTCTGTGTCCATTGAAGTTGAATTGCTGCTGTTCCCGCAGCCTGCGGCCAGGCCCGTGATCAGAACGAGTGAAGTGATTCCGGCAATAACACGGCTCTTGTTCAAAAGCGACAACCTCCCTGTGTGTACTGTATAAGCTTGCAACTCAAGAATAGCAGATGGCCGGAAGCGTCAGAAGGAACAAAAACCAGGAGAATATGGAACATAACTTTATATTATCTCCCGGATTAGGGCTAGGGCGGCAATAGTGCAGGGAAACGTTCTATTCCGGGAGCAACTGGTGCGGCGTTTCAAGCCCATTGTGTAAAAACACAATCATGGCAGATAATCTTTTTCTTTTTACCCAAAATGCAGCAGCAACCCGTATGTTATGATTCTTCACATAAGAGAACCCTACCTGACAGGAGCGATGAGAGATGATTATTGGCGTACCGAAAGAAATTAAAAACAACGAAAACCGCGTAGCGATTACCCCTGCGGGTGTGGTGAGTCTGAGCGCAGAAGGCCATAAGGTGCTGGTGGAAGCTGGAGCTGGTGTAGGCAGCGGATTCCTGGATCAAGAGTATGCCGCAGCCGGGGCTGAGCTGGTTGCAGAAGCTGCCGCCGTGTGGGCTGCCGCTGAAATGGTAATGAAGGTAAAAGAACCGCTGAGCAGTGAATACGGCTACTTCCGCCCGGGACTTATCCTTTTTACTTATCTGCATCTGGCTCCAGAGCCTGCTCTTGCTGCTGCCCTGAAGGATAAAGGCGTATTCGCCATCGGCTATGAGACCGTAGTGGATGGACGTACCTTGCCGCTGCTCACCCCGATGAGCGAGGTAGCCGGACGTATGGCTGTACAGCTCGGTGCGCAATTCCTGCAAAAAAACTACGGCGGACAGGGTATCCTGCTCTCCGGTGTTCCCGGCGTAAGCCGCGGCAAGGTCAGCATTATTGGCGGCGGTGTGGTCGGCACGAACGCAGCCAAGATGGCCATCGGACTTGGTGCCGAGGTGACCATTATCGACCTGAGCGCAGACCGGCTCCGCCAGCTCGACGACATCTTCGGGGCCCAGATCAGCACCCTGATCTCTAACCCGTACAACATTGCTAAGGCTGTTGCTGAAGCGGATCTCCTGGTAGGGGCAGTGTTGATTCCAGGCGCGAAGGCGCCTAAACTGGTAACGGAAGCAATGGTGCAGACGATGAAGCCGGGCTCGGTCATTGTTGATGTGGCGATTGACCAGGGCGGAATTGTGGAGACGATTGACCGGGTGACCACGCACGATAACCCTGTCTTCGAGAAGCATGGAGTCCTGCACTATTCGGTCGCCAACATGCCGGGGGCAGTCGCCAAAACCTCGACCATCGCCCTAACCAATGTCACCGTTCCATATGCTCTGCAAATTGCCAACAAAGGCGTATTCCAGGCCATCGAAGACAATGCTGGTCTGAAGAGCGGCGTCAACGTAGCCAACGGCAAAATCACCTGCCAGGCCGTAGCCGAAGCGCTTGGGGAAGAGTACTTCACGGTCGAGGCTGCTGTAGAGCAGGAGTTCACGCTGATCTAATTTGTAGAGATAAAACGTCGGCTAGAGGGGTATCGCAATAGACAGAGATGGAGTCCGGTGAGTGATCATCGGGCTTTTTTTGTGGTGTGCGGGCCGGAGGTAATCGAAAAACCGATCATAATGGGCATGTCGAGGGTGCGAAGGCAGATATGCCGTGTACTTCATTCATGTGAGGTTTTGCACCGCACCAGTTTGCTTTTGACGCAAATTCTTCATGATATGTCAGGTTTTCTACTGAAATTTGTTTTATTCCTATAGGCAACCGCCAGGCAGCGTACTATAATGTAATCACTTATTCTGCTATTCTTCAGGTTGAGGTGGGAACATTGGCACAATCAGAGCCGTCATTTGACCGTTTTTTTGACAGTATGGAATCCCTGGCGGATACGCTCAGCGAATCGCTCCATTCCCAGGTTACGATTGAGGACAGCAACCATCATGTGATCGGGTACAGCTCCCATCAGACGGAGAGTGATCCGGCGCGGATATCGACCATCATTGGCAAAAAGGTGCCCAGCACGGTCATTATCGGCCTGCGCAAAAAGGGAGTTATGCATGAGCTGGAGAGCAGCACGCATCCGATTCGCATCCCTGCGGTAATGGAGGTCGGGCTGGGCCCGCGGCTGGCCATGTGCATCAAGCACCAGCAGGAGATTCTGGGCTATATCTGGGTAGTGGACGGTGGGAATCTTGCCGAAGGTCATGCGGAGCGTATCGTGGAGAAGGCTGCCGGGATTGCCGGACGTTATCTGCTGAAGCAGCGCGGCTGGAAGACGAAGCAGGAGAAGGCCCTGGAGGACTTCTTCTGGAAGCTGCTGACCTCGCATTATGAGAGCGAAACCCATATCCGCCAGGAGGCAGAGGCCGGATCGCTCCTGCTGCCGGAGAGCTATTACATCGGAGTACTTGAGAGCAACGGGCCGGTGGATGAGCATTTCCTGCAGAGCTTCCGCCGGGTGATGGACACCTATAGCGGGCAGCGGCTGCTGTTCCAGACTGCCGAGCAGAACCGGCTGATTATTCTTTTCTCCTTTATGTTTCCGGTGGAAGGGACCGGGCGTCTGTCTTCGTTCCTGCACAAGCTGCTAGTGGAGCTGGGCCAGAGCGAAGGCGGCAAGCTTACAGCAGGCTGCAGTGCTGAATACCGCGAATATACCTCAGCTGCTGAAGCATACCGCGAAGCGCTACAGATTCTGGAGATGAAGAAGCTGCTGCCTTATCATACGCGTGAGCTCCTGCTCTATGAAGAGATCGGGTTCTGGGCGTACCTTCCGGCTATTCTGGAACAGAAACGGACCCGGACCCGCCGGAGCCTGCTTCTCTATCCGCTGAAGGAGCATGACCGTGAGCATAAGAGCGATCTCCTGAAGACCCTAGCCGTATATCTGTCGCTGGACGGGAACCTGAAGGAATCGGCCGCTTTTCTGCATATTCATACCAATACCTTAATGTACCGCCTGAACCGGATCACCGAGATTACAGGCAGGAGCCTCAAGGAGACCGACTACCGTACCTCCATCTACCTGGATCTTCTGACCGAGGAGACCGCGCAGGTGAATCTATGGTTCCAGGAGGCTTCCAGGTCAGGAGTGTAGCTTAATGCTTCCGGGCGATCCGAAACGCATTATTAGCCTGTTCAAAACCGATCTGAGGATAGAACGATAGAGCTTCCTCGGAAGACAGCAGCACGATGGACACCTGATCTCCTAATGTCTCCTGAAGCAGCTGCACCAGGTCTTTGCCTATATTCTGCTTCTGATACTCCTTAATGACGGCCAGATCCGACAGATAACAGCAGTAGCAATAGTCGGTGATGGCCCGTGCTAAGCCTACTACACGCTCACCGTCCCAGCAGCTAATGATGATATCGGCCTGATCAATCATTTTCTCCATACGGTCTAAATCGTTATAAGGCCGCTTAAGCCCCGATAATCTAAACACCTCGGCCATTTGTTCAGGCAGCAGCTGTTCATTGACCTTGAATTCTAATGCCATAATGACTCTCCTTTCACATTCATTTTTATTATTCTAATCTATAAATGAACACAATTGGATAAAGAATATTCTTGCATCGTCTATAACAAATAGTTCATTTGATGGGGTTGTGAACGGAAGTTAAGTGGTATTAACTTTTCTGAATAATACTGAATGAATATAGAGAGTCTGCCTTTAAACTGGGTAGGCTTTTATGTTGAGAAGACTTACGGGTATATCCAACACTGTATCCGGGTAGATGGTACCAAAAAGAAAGAAAGTATTGACATGAATTTAACTTAAATCGTAAATAATGTTAATATTATGTCATTCATGATTTCATTTGCTCTGATATAATTTCTGCTAAGGCAGACGAAAGGAGATTTGTTATACAACAGTGAAGGTACATAGTGAACAAAAAAAGATGGAACAGATTTTAATCCATACGCGGATTAATTCAATTAGTATAGCGAGTAAACATGCGGAAACATTAATTTATAGTAGGAGTGTGAGATATGAAAAAAACAATATTGGCTTGTATGATGATTATGTTGATGTTAGCATCGGCTTGTGGAAATGTTGAAAAGGCATCAAATCCCAATACTTCTAGTGAGCCTAAACCTGAAACTCAGGAGGCTATTATTCCTGAAAACAAATCCGATTGTTTTAATGCAGAAAATATAAACTTGGATAGTGAAACTGAACAATATTTCTATGGAACCTGGAGAGTTGAGAAGCTTTTAGGATTTGCAAATTCATATAATGATGCTTCTGAATATCCAACAGGGCAAAAATTTATTGGAGATGAAATTATCATCAATAAAGACTTTTTTTCATCCAAAGGACTTAAAAACTACAGTGATTATCAATATGAGCTAAAAAATCCATTATATCAGATTACAGCGACATGCAATAACTCTGACGCTTTTTATAGATTATATAAAATAGACATCCCGGACTTAAAGATAAATGATGTATTAAAAGTAATGGATATAAGTGACCCTTCTACAAAACTTAGAATACCTGTAAGTGTAACTTTTTTTGTTATTAATAACGATAGGCTTATCTTGTTATCTGAGGCAACTATTTTTGAGCTTAAAAAAATTACTGATTAAATGAATTAAGGTTATGTAATAAGCCAAGAGGCTGTCCCAAAAGCCATGAAATGGCTGCTTGGGACAGCTCTTTATTTTGTAGTAGGATCAACGTGAGCACTTGGGTGAACGCTGCGCAAACGGACCGTTGTTTGGGTCGCTGTGGTCTCCAGATTTTTTTCATTCCCCTTAGCGGTGAAAATCCGGAGACCAAGGCGACCGCTGCCGCTTTTCCGCAGGTCGTTCCGTCCTCTCCGCTGTTTAAGCGGGAAAAGTTTCTTCAAATCTTTCTAAAATCACAAAAAGAAACCTCTCTTTTGTTAAAATGGAGTTACCACACAACCATTTCAAAGGAGAGGTTTCTTTGTACATTCAATATACCATGGACCAACTTTGCTTGCCAATGGGATCTGGAAGAAGATATCCCGAAAAATCACCTCGTTCGTGTCGTGAATGCCGCCGTCAATCGGCTGGACAACGCCATTTTTGACGCGGCCTATCCCGGCGGCGGCCGTGACAGCTACCATCCTAAAATGCTTACCAAAGTCATCATCTACGCGTACACTCAGCGAATCTATTCGTCTCGCCAAATCGCCAAAGCGGTCCGGGAGAACATTCCCTTCATGTGGCTGGCCGGACGGCAGCGACCCGACTTCCGCACGCTGAATCGCTTCCGTTCCCAGCGGATGAGAAATGTCCTCGAAACGGTATTTACCGCCGTGCTTCAGTTTCTGGCTAACGAAAAATACGTGTCTCTGGAGCATTATTTTGTGGACGGCACTAAGATCGAGGCGAATGCCAATCGCTACACCTTTGTCTGGAGCAAAGCGGTCAGCAAACACAAAGCGAAACTGCAAGATAAGGTACAGGCCCTATTCGCTGACATTGACGCAGCGGAAGAGCAGGAAGAACAAGAGAACCAGGGCAAAGATCTGGCTGAACTCAGCACCGGTTCGGAAATGGACAGTGAGAAACTCGAACAAGCCGTGCAAAAGCTTGAAGCTCAGCTTGCCGAAAAACCGAAAGACAAGCCCCTAAAAAAGACGGTTCGGACGTTGCGTAAGGATTTGCTCCCTCGACTGCAGAAGTACGAACAATATCAAAAGCTGCTTGGGGACCGGAACAGTTTCAGCAAGACCGATCCCGAGGCAACGTTTATGCGGATGAAAGAAGATCACATGCGAAATGGCCAACTGAAGCCAGGTTATAATCTACAGATCGGGACCGAAAACCAGTTTATTGTGGCCTACAGTCTCCATCAAAGACCGGGTGACACCCGCTGTTTAGAACCACATCTGGCAAAAACAAAGCAATTCCTCGGGAAACTTCCAAAGACGGTCATTGCAGATGCCGGCTATGGAAGTGAAGAAAACTACGCCTATCTGGAAAAGAGCGAGATACAGGCCGTCGTGAAATACAGCACCTACCACAAAGAAAAGAGCAAAGCCTGGAAAGCCGACGTCGGAAAAATCGAGAACTGGGCCTACGACGGATCCGAGGATCGCTGGACGTGTTTAGCTGGACACCCGCTGGATTTCCAACGAGAGAGCAAGGAAACCACAGAGAGTGGATACGAAATTAAGAAGCGTCATTACCAAAGTCAAAGCTGTGGAAGTTGTCCGCTAAAAGAAAACTGCACGAAGGGAAGCGGAAACCGGGAAATCGCAGTCAGTTTGGAGCGGCTTAGATACCAGAAACAGGCGAAAGAAATCCTCCGAAGCGAGGAAGGCTATCTATTGGCCGTACGTCGAATGACGGAGCCGGAAAGTGTATTTGGACAATTAAAGAATAACCGGGGCTTCCGGCGCTTTCTGCTTCGCGGCATGGAAAAAGTGACGCTAGAGGTCGGTTGGCTTTCGCTTGCTCACAACCTGCTGAAGCAAGCAGCGAATGACCAGAAACGCAAGGGAGCGATCCTCCAATAACGGAGAATCGCTCCCTTTCTTACAAATTCATCTTTTAAGAAGGCATGGGATTTTTTCCCACCAGTAGAGTATCTACTTTTGGGACAGCCCCTTGTTTATGCCGTAAAACGATTAAACTATAGTGTGTATACTGGATATTTGTGAGTATACTGTCTGCCTTTACAGAATAAAGTTGCTTCTTCATTTCTTCGTCTTTGTAAACTTCTATCATATGAAAATGCTTTGCTGACCAATTTCGAACAATTATTAAGCTCATTTGTTGAAATTGGGCCATAAAAAGATGGATATATTTGCTCATATTTAAGCATAGCTTGTACATCAGCGGTTGCTAGCACCCCAGAACCTCCATTAAAAGTGAGCGAAACAAGGGCATCAAACTGATTTTGCGAAAGTGTATGGCCATTAGGAAGTGACAATTTATTTACTGCTGCTACAGCCTTAGCAGTATCCTCAGTGAAAAAAGTATTTGCCTTAGACTGAGAAATTGGTGAAGTATAACCTAGATTCAAAGAGCTTGATAGAGCATCAGCTTGTGCTTGGGTTAGAAGAGAATCCTTTGGATTACCTGTTGTATTTTTAGTATATGTTTTATTCCTTGTTATCAGATGTCCCCAACCAACTGTTGGATACCCAACAGGATCTCCATAAAATTTCAAGGAAAATCCCTCATGCGATTTGATAAGGTCTGCTCCGCCAGTGCCTAGATTTGCCATAATAATCACTCCTGAAATTATTTTTAGTAGAAGAACAATAGGGAGGAATCAAAGCCAGAGCACCATTCCCAAGTTTTCTGCAATGCCATATTGTCTTCACATTATATAAAGAGAAATGAGTCTGGATATGCAATGTCGCCTCCGAATCCTTGTCTCGTTGTGCTTGTACTAATAATTGAGTAAACATTTCCTTATCATCCCTCCGTTAGTAACCGGCGCAATTTTTCTAAAGCTTTTAACCGGTGTTTGGAGATATTTTGTTGGGTGTAACCCAATTTTCGGGCTATCTCCTCGTCCTTAAGGTTGTAGACATAACCGAGTGTCCTTCATTCTTCTTTTTTTGTCATAATTAATAGAGTTGTAATAGATAAGATTGGCCATGTACGAAATAAAACGGCGATTTAAACTATCATCCGGTTTCATTGTCTGCCCCCTTCCTCTTGAAGAGTTCCTTCCTACACAATAAAGAGAGATGAGATTCCTTTTTTACAACCATTTTCCAAATAATAAGAACAAATGTTCCTGTATTTTAACACTGTAAACACTAGAGTCAATGTATATTCCCTTTTATGGACGCGTGGCAAAAAAAAATTATTGTTCTGGTTGTAATCTATCTGTGTAAATCTCCTTATATAGTGAAGGCATCTGTTCTGAGCCTATCTGCTAACTAGAGGGAGCGTGACATCAATGAAGAAAGTGCTATATGTACCATTGGATGATCGGCCTGTTAATTTGGATGATGTGATTGTGCAGGGGAGATCGGCGGGCATTGATGTGATCACACCGGATGTAACGGATCTTAAGAATCGCCTGGATTCGCAAAAGACAGCATCAGGCACAACCCTGCTGACCACCTCCTCACCGGCCTACGGAGATACCGCCAAAATCCGGCAATTTATTCTGGATCATGCGGCGTCCGTGGACGGTTATATTCTCTCGGCGGACATGCTTGCCTACGGGGGATTGATTGGGAGCCGCCGTCTCCGGGCGGATGCGGGCGGTGTCTACCCGGCGTATGACGCTGCAATTACAAATCTGCTGAACGTCATCCGTGAAGTGAAGCAAGCTTACCCGGACAAGCCGGTGTATGTAATGGATACGATTATGAGGCTGGCCACCACCTCTTTTGCGGAAGGGCTGGACCTCGCGGCGTATACGGAGTCCCGTAATTTCATGCTTCAGCCGCGCAGAAGCTTCACGCAGTTCGAAGATATTCTTACCGGATATAACCTGTCCCCGACGGGTGCCTATGGCAGTACAGCTACTTTTGATAAAGAGCAGTATTACAATACCAGAGCGCATAAGTTCAAGACGAACCGCTATATTCTGGAGGTGCTGGCGCAGGAGGGCTCTATTGATTTCCTTGCTATCGGTGTGGATGATGCCAATACTCAGGGCGTGCAGATTAACGAGATTCAATATATGGAAGCAGGCATTAATGAATGGCTGGGCGGGACTCAGGGTCAAAATCCGGACCGGGCCATCATTCTCCCGGATGCAGACGGACTGGGACAGTCCTTACTGGCGCGGATGGCGAATCAGCTCTACCGGAACGGAGCCACAACCAGGTATACCGTTGAATATTTCGGACCGCATGGCTCTACCCTTACGAGTCCGTATGAATATATGGATGTGCATCAGAACATCCTGCGCCATCTGGATATTGTGGGGGGAGAGGCGGTAGGCGATGCCCGTGAGGTGGAGATTATCGCGATTACAGCAGCGGATCAGGCGCTGGCTGCGGTTAACCGTATCGAGGATAACAATTCCCGCCTCATCCCTTCGGTAGTGATTGACTGTGTCGGCGCAGGTGCAGCAGATGCAAGTATAACTGAGGCTCTGCTGGGCAGCAGGCATACTGGCGCGCTATTAGGATACAGCGGCTGGAATACGCCGGGGAACAAAATCGGCCTCGCACTGGGCATGGCCCAGGCCCGGTATGCTTATGTCGTTACAGAGACCGATGCGGCGGCGCTGGATCTTGCAGTTAACGCTCACGGCTCGCTATTGTTCAAGCGCTTCCTGAAGGATTACTTCTACAAAAGGCTGGCGATTGGCGAAATCCGGACGTACTCCAGAGCCCATTCATTGTATGAGAATGTTGCGACTTTTACAGATCAGAACATGTTGTTGTTCAATAGCCCGGAGGACTACGCTCATCTTCAGGCTCTGCTGAGAGAGCGGATGCAGACACACACAGCCGCGCTTGCCGGGACGGGCGCCTTCCTGATCGGCAGTGCCGAACCGGCGTGCAGTATCCGGCAGATTAAGGGGGGCCATTGGGTCTTCTCCGAATACGCCAGTGCAGTTCTCCCATACGATGATCCCGATTATATTTGGGGCCGCGCTTTTGAAATTACTTTGAATCCTCATGTCACGTTAGAATAATAGGTGTTTCTGACCGGCAGCTCCCCGTGGATAGATTACGGGGGGCTGTTTACGCACCAATAGGAGGCCCGACACGTACAATAACCTATATTTCATGGCAAGAAGACGAAAGGGGGAAGCAGAATGGGGTATGGATACGCGGCTCCGGCGGATATGGCCTTTGAGAGCAGAATGCGGGGGGAGATTATTGCGGCAGCCCGGGCAATGAATGTAGGGGGGACAGATTTCTCGACCTTCGAGAATTCCCGCTGCAATCCGAGGTACTGGACACGTACAGGAGGCGGTGGATTTGAGCTGAATGCAAATGTCACTCCTTCGGCGGCGATTAATGATATTTTTGTCAATGGACAGCTGTATGCCTTCGAATGTGCTATGGCGATGGTGATGATTCTCTATAAAGCAACCATCAACATGATCGGAGAGGCGGCCTTCAACCGATATTTCACCGGCCTGTACCTGTGGGACTGGAACTATGACAGCAATCTGAAGCTGATTACCACGTTCAACAGGAATGAGCTACAGCCGGGCGATGTAGTCTATTTCAAGAATCCCGACCATGATCCGGCTAAGCCGGAATGGCAGGGGGAGAACGCGATTATGTTGTCCAGAGACAGTTACTACGGACACGGGCTCGGAATTAAGAATGCCACTCAGATGATAACCTCGCTCAACAGGGAGCGGGTGCCGGGCAGCCGGACCTCTGCCTATCTGGCGGATGAGGGGCTTCACCCGGATTTTGCCTATATTGCTTCGCTTGGCAACTCACGGCTGAGCCCGCCGCTCTCCTCCAAAGTGAATGCAAAAACGGCCATCTTCTCCAGAATAGGTACGAAATCTTATATTATCCGCTAGCTCGGAGGCGGTCTAATCCTTGGCCGAACGGAACTTGAGCGGGTGCAGACCGGTGGTTTTTTTGAAAACAGTACTGAAATAATGGGGATTCTCATAGCCGACCCGCTCCGAGATCTCCATGACCTTCAGGTCCGTGGTCAGCAGCAGCTCCTTCGCCTTGCCTATGCGGATTTGGGTGATATAGTCGGTAATGGTTCCGCCGGTCTCCTTCTTGAACAGCAGGCTGATGTAGTTAGGTGTCAGAAACACCTCCTCGGCAATCCTGGACACAGACAGCTCCGAGGCGTATCCCTCCTGAACGATGGTGCGGATGCTGCTGACGATCCGGCTGTTCCTGGAGGTGTTCTTGCCTGCTACATAAGCGCTTAAGTCATGCAGGAGCGACAGCATATACGCCTTAAGGCCGGTGATCGTGGTCTGCTGATACAGCTTATCCATGATGCTAATCCGGTCGCTCAGCACCTGCCCGATATCCTCATCTATCTCATATAGCGCTCTGGCGGAGGTGAAAATCATCTCCGCGCAGAGGCTCTGCACATATTCAATTCTATGCTTGGGCCCGGCCAGCCCGCCAAAGAGCTGCTCCATCAGCCGGGTGACGGAGTCCGTATGTCCTGCCTTCAATTCATTCATCAGCCGGGCCTGGAGTTTATAGATAAAGGTGCTCTGCAGCTTCTCTGTGTCGGGCTGGATATCGTTAATGTAGAGGACGGAGGCAGGTCCAGTATAGAATTTGTACACCAGCGCGGCCAGCGCATCCTTATAGGAATCCTCAAGCTGGCCCGCCAGCGGACAAGCCCGCCCGATGCCGACGGAGGCATCCAGCCGCAGATACTTCTGAATGTTGGCAATAATCTGCCCGCAGGTCCCGGAGATGGAGTGGGACGGAGGCGTCTGCGGGGTGCAGAACACCAGGATGAACTCGTTCTCGCTGGCCACGAAGCTGATGGCGCAAGGGTGGCTGTCCAGGCTCTCCTGGATGATATTTTGGATAGAAAAATAAAGCAGCTGCTTGTGCTCCTCCGAGTATTTATCCACCGCGCTCCGGTATTCATCCAACTGGAGCACACAGACGCTGAGAAGCGTCCCCTGCTGGAAGGGCAGGGCGAAATACTGTATCTTCTGCCAGATCTCCTCCTCCTTGCGGTAGAGGCCAGCGATCAGATTCTGGAGGAATTTCTCCCGCAGCAGCGGCATATTGTCTTGAAGCTGCTGCTTAAGTTGCTTCATATCCAGCTGCTGCTCGCGTTCCTCTGTCAGCTTCGCCACCGCCTGGAGGAAAACACTGCGGATCTCGGGCAGCTTGACAGGCTTCAGAATATATCCCTCTGCGTTCACCTTCAGTGCTTCCCGGGCGTAGGAGAAGTCCTGGGCGCCGCTGATAATAATAATCCGGGTGGCACAGCCTGCCTCCCGCAGCTTCTCTGCTACCTCAAGTCCCCCCATTAGCGGCATCATAATGTCGGTGAACAGGATGTCCGGCCGGAGCTTCAGGCATAATTCGTACGCTTCCAGCCCGTCCGAGGCTTCCCCGATAATCTCAATCCCGAACTCTTCCTGCCAATCGAACACACGGATCAGACTGCTGCGGATAAACGGCTCGTCATCTGCTATGATCATCGTTAACATCTTCATTCACCTCATTCCAAGTAGTGACCACCGGGAACCGGATGACAGCCAGCAGACCGCAGTCGTCTTCGGTATTGTCGTAATAACGGATGCCGTAGGACTCTCCAAAAAACTGCCGGATCCGCATATGCACATTGCGGATGCCGTAAGACTGATTGCCCGGCTGCGGGTCTGCCAGCAGCTGGTTCAGCCGTGCGGGATCGGCGCCTATTCCATCGTCGAACACGGAGATGCTAAGCAGCTCCTGCGTCTGCTCTACCCGGATGCGGATCGTGCCGGTGCCCCGCCGCTGCTGAATCCCGTGAATCAGGGCATTCTCCACCAGCGGCTGGAGACTAAGCTTCACCACCAGACATTCCTCTGCCAGCGCCCGGTCCGTCTCCTCCAGCTCATAGTGAAGCCGGTCCTGAAAGCGGAACTGCTGAATCTGCAGATAGCTCTCGACCTGCCGCAGCTCATCACGGAGCGGGATAATATTGCGGCCCTTGCTCAGGCTGTACCGGAAGAAATCCGAGAGCGAGGTGACCATGCTGCTGATCTCGGGTATATCGTGGTTAATGGCAATCCAGTTAATGGAGTCCAGGGTATTGTAGAGAAAATGCGGATTGATCTGGGCCTGGAGCATTTGCAGTTCGGCTTCTTTTTTGCGCAGCTCGGTGACGTAGAGCTTGTCGATCAGCGCTTTAATCTGCTGGAGCAGCTTATTGTAGCGGTTGAATAAATAGGAGAATTCGTCCTTGCGCCGGTAGCGGATGGGGATATTGAAGTTTCCGCTCTCGGCATGCGACATCGACTGGATGAACTTGCGGATGGGTGCGGAGATATTCTCGGACAGCAGCAGCGCCATCAGGAAGGAGACGAGCATGCAGATGACAATGACGACGTACATCACCCGGCGGAAGGAGATCAGCTCCCCGTTAAGCTCGCGGACAGGCGAGAAGGACAGGATGGTCCAGCCGGTGTTCTCCAGGGTTTTGTATGAGACGAGCATCTCCTCGCTGCCGATGGAGTGGCGGAAGGAATGCAGAGCGGACGGGTGGTCTGGAGGGGATGGGTTACCGGTGTTGTCAGTATGGTCTGTAGTCAGGTTAAGCTTGCTGTAATAATCCTGGGCAGCGATATTCTGGCCGATGAGTGACGGCTCAGGGCTGATGGCGATGGTTCCGGCCTTGTCTGCGATATAGACCTTACTGCCGGGCGTGGGCTTATAATGCTCCAGGAGCGTGCTGAATTCGGCCGCCGGGATATCGAGGGTGAGCAGTCCGACATAGGGCAGCTGTGCATGCCGGATGCCGAACAGGCGCTTCGCGAATTTGAGGGTGAATCTGGAATCCAGCGAGCTAAGGCCGACCACGGCAAAATCGGCTTTGGCCGGAATGCCTAAGTACCAGGGCTTCAAGGTGATAAGATCGATATTGAATACACGCCGCGAGAAATTATATTGGGTATATTCCGGCCGGTTCAGCATATAGAGCATAGGAACGAAGTTGCTGCCGGAGGTCCCGTTCGCGGGGAAATCCTCAAGGATTTTGCTAAGGGCTGCCAGTTCATTAATGATTCCGGTACTGTCTGTTGGCCGGTTGGAGGAGATGAGGTCCGCGAATTCAGAATTCAGGTACAGCGCAGTCATGGATTGATTGGCGGCTTCGAACCGCCGGGCCAGATTATCCTGAACCAGATTGAAGTTATTCTCAATCGATGTATTCATATTCCGGGTAATGATCCCGGCGGATTTGTTATAGATGGTGACCGAGATGATCGTAGTCGGGAGAAGAACAAGGAAGAGGAAGTAGAGAATCAGGCGGCTGCGGATGCTGAAGTTATAGAGGAAGAGTGCCTTCGACAACGAATCGTAATATTTCTTCATCGGAGTCCTCCTTCCGAGGTAATAACTGGTATACATTGTAAAACGCGTAAAGTCAGGATGTCAACGCAGGAGGTGCAGTGTGAAAAGGTTACTGTTCTATCTTATTGCCGTCTTAGGCTGCGGGCTGGCTATTTACACTCTTGGTTATAACCGCCCGCTGCTGCCGGACCTCACTCCGGATGAGAAGGCCGTACCGGCGGCACAGGCCACCCGGGTGAGGATCGCCCTGTCTGACTGGATGGAGAACCTGGAAGTGAAGAACGCCATCAGCCATTATAATAAAACAAATCCCGATCAGATTGAGATTGTAGTGATGAACCTTGCTACAGACGCATACGACGATACCTTGAATATGCTGATGACCTCCGGGCAGGGACCGGATGTGTTCAGTGTCGATAACGCTTGGCTGGCGACTTATGTCAACAAGGGGTATCTCGCTAATCTGTCTGCGGAGCTGGATGCCGCATGGCTGCTGCGCTTCCCGGTATGGGCCAGGAAGTTCGCGTCAGGCCCGTTGTTCAAGGGCGGAATCTACTTCATGCCCTCCAGTATTGATACCGTGCGACTGATCTACAATAAGCAATTGTTCCGGACCGCGGGACTTGACCCGGAGCAGCCTCCGCTTACCTTCGCTGCACTGGAGCAGGCAGCCCTGCAGATCAGCCGGGCCGGAGCACCGGTGAACAAATACGGCTTCGCGTTGCCCGCCGGGGATAGCCGGGCCAGTCTTCAGGCTGGACTGGAGCTATCGAATACCTACAGCGGTTATTATCTTTATGATTACCGGTCGGGCCGTTATGACCTGAGTGTGTATGCTCCCTGGCTGCAAATGGTACGGGAGATGAAGCGGCAGGGCAGTCTCTATCCGGGGGAGACTCTGCTGAAGCTGAGCAGTGCGCTCCGGCAATTCGCGGACGGCAATATCGGCATGATGTATGTTACCAGCAAAGATTATGTAAGGCTGCAGGAGTATATGCCTAAGGATGACTGGGGGGTAGCGCTCCCTCCGGCAGCGGACCTGTCACGGCGCGGGGCCGGGGCCCTGATGATGGTCCCTCATGCTCCGCTGGTGGTGAACAGTGCATCGCAGAGCCGGGAGGCTGCGGTGAAGGTCTGGCGATTTCTTCAATCGCAGGGTTTCCTGGGCATGCTGTACCAGCAGGCGCTCGCCCTCCCGGTGACAGACGGGATTATGGATAAGCCGGGCGCTTCACATGGGCTGCGCCACTTCAGGGAATTCTATCCCACCGCAGCAGAATCGATCTATCCGCTCTCCCCGCAGATCATGGACCAATACGACCCGAGTACGGTGTCGATGGAGCCGCGTTATTCAGGTGACCGCCCAAGAATGCAGCTGTACCTGCGGATCATCGCGGGGGATATTCCGCTGGACCAGGGACTGGGCAGCGAGAGTGAACGGCTGAATCAGATGCTGGATATTGCAGCTACCGGGTATTCTTTTCGGCGTGAGGAGTATATCTACCCGCAGTTCGATCCCCGTTCCCCGTTATTGGGGGAGAGTCTGCAGAGCCGTTCAAGCAGCGGACGGGAATAGAATAGGCTTATATTCAGGGACCTTTCCCGGCCATTGCGGCTGAGGGGAGGTTCTCTTTGTGTTGTCTCCTATTTATACGGGATGCCTGCCGGAATCTAGCTCTACTGCACACACCGTGCCGGAATCGCAGAATATTACTATATTGATCCATCTTTCTGCTGCTAGCTTCTATGTAGTTAAAAGATAGATTAAGCGAGGAAAGGACAATCTATCAGAACAATACAAATCTGTCGTTAAAGGAGACTGGGAAATGACTCTACTATCCACAGGACCACTGGAAAACAATGCAGTTGGAGGAGTAAGACCCACTACACAGGTTACGGTCAGAATTGATAACCGCAGTAGTGTTGCAGCTTCTACAGTATCTTTACAAGGCTATTATATGCAGGGAGACATGCGGGTACTGTATGTCAGTCAATCACTTAATATAGCTGCCAATGGATCTATTACTAATACTTACTATGCGGATCTGGACGCCTTTGAATTTGTGTTTGCCACTCCGGCAACTGTAGATGATCCGGTTCAGATCTCCGTATGGGGCAAGAGCAGCACGGGACAGCTTGTCACTGCCCACCGGCTGGTCTCGGCTGAACTGCTGGGTGATACTGGTGCAACGGGGGCTACTGGGGCGAACGGGGCGACCGGAGCCACAGGACCGGCAGGCGCTACGGGAGTGGGAGTGACGGGAGCGACTGGAGCAGGGGCGACCGGGGCGACCGGCCCGACCGGCGCAACGGGTGTGACGGGTCCAACAGGCGCAACGGGCGCGGGAGTGACCGGAGCAACGGGTGCGACCGGAGTAACTGGCCCCACAGGCGCAACGGGAGTGGGAGTAACCGGGGCGACTGGTGCTGGAGCGACTGGAGTGACCGGCCCGACAGGCGCAACGGGAGCAGGGGTGACCGGGGCGACCGGGGTGACGGGTGCAACAGGCGCGACTGGAGCAGGAGTGACCGGGGCGACCGGCCCGACAGGTGCAACAGGAGCAGGGGTGACCGGGGCGACGGGCCCGACAGGTGCAACAGGCGCAGGAGTGACGGGAGCGACCGGGGTGACGGGCCCGACAGGCGCAACAGGAGCAGGAGCGACCGGGGTGACGGGCCCGACAGGCGCAACAGGCGTGGGAGTGACCGGGGC